>CABSZR010000083.1 GCA_902482185.1 uncultured Collinsella sp.
CATCGAATACAAGTGCCACGGGCTACACCTCCAGCGGCACAATCTTGGTGCCATGGAGCTCGGAGACGCCCAGTGCCGCCGCCACGGTATCGCGGTTGACCGTGGAAATGCCGCCGCCGGGAAGGATGGTCAAACGATCGCCCGCATACTCGATTAAACGAGCCAGGTGATCGAAATTGTCCTCGATCGACGTACCGGCCGCACCGCCATGCGTGAGGATGCGCGTAACGCCGCAGTCGGCAAGTGTATCAATCGCATCGAGCTGAGCCTCGGGCGAGAGCTGGTCAAATGCCATGTGGAAGGTGATGTCGATGGGTTCACGCTTGCATTCCTCGGTCGCGCAGCCCGCGGCCATCACGAGGGCGCCCAACGTAAGCTCGTCGAGTGCCCATCCGCCAGCGCAGGGCTTGCAGCAGCCAAAGGCCAAGCCGTCAACGCCGGCGCTCACGGCAAGGCCCAGGTCCATCTCCATCATACGCAACTCGTCCTGGTTGTAGTGAAAGTCGCCGCCACACGGGCGAATCATGCACATCACCCGTGCATCGTGCTCGTGGGCATAGTTGGTCGTAGCGCTGATAACGCCGGCCGAAGGCGTGGTGCCACCAACGGCAAGGTTGTCGCACAGCTCGATACGCCTTGCACCGGCATCGATAGCCGCCGGCACCCGCTCAAAGTTCTCGGCACAAAACTCGTACAGCATAGATAGACCCCCAAAGACAGCAGATGTTTTCCGACGGGCATTGTCACACATCCCCATGAAGTTGCAGTGGAATAGGGACTCTTTTGGCCTCTGGAGCCCGTATTCAGTCCCTATTTCACCGCAACTTAAAAAGGGGCGCTGACTGAGATAGTCGGCGCCCCTTTTGTTAGGTGGGTTAGCCTCCGAGGTAGGCTTTGCGGACGTTGTCGTCATGCAGGAGCTCTTGGCCGGTGCCGGTCATGGTGATCTTGCCGGTCTCGAGCACGTAGCCGCGCGTGGCGATGGAAAGCGCCATCTGTGCGTTTTGCTCGACCAGGAGCACCGTGGTTCCGGCCTTATGCAGATCCTCGACAATTTGGAAGATCTGCTCGATCAGAATCGGTGCCAAGCCCATAGAGGGCTCATCGAGCATGAGCAGCTTAGGGTTACTCATAAGGGCGCGCCCCATAACGAGCATCTGCTGCTCACCGCCCGAAAGGGTGCCGGCGACCTGGCGACGGCGTTCCTTCAGGCGCGGGAACTGCTCGTAAACACGTTCGAGGCCCGGAGCCACCGTTGACATGGCCTGCGTATAGGCACCCATTTCCAGGTTCTCCTCGACCGTCATCTGCAAAAAGGCGCGACGACCCTCGGGAACCTGAGCCAGACCCTTACCAACCAGCTTGTCGGCGGGCGTATGGGTAATGTCCTCGCCCATAAACTTGATGGAGCCGGTCTTAGAGCGCAGCAGGCCCGAGACGGTCTTGAGCGTCGTGGACTTACCGGCACCGTTGGCGCCAATCAGAGCCACGATCTCGCCCTCGTTAACGTTAAAGGAGATATCCTTGATGGCGTGGATGGCGCCGTACCAGACGTTGATGTTGTAGACGGAAAGCATCGGTTCTGCCATTTAGTTCTCCCCCTTATCCTGCTTACCCAGATACGCCTCGATAACGGCATCGTTGTTCTGGATTTCCTCGGCCGTGCCCTTGGCGATGACCTTGCCAAAGTTAAGCACGCAGATGCCCTCGCAGATGTTCATAACGAGCGACATATCGTGCTCGATAAGCATGATGGCGATGCCGAAGGTGTCGCGAATCTTGACGATGTTCGCCATGAGCTCTGCGGTCTCGGACGGGTTCATGCCGGCGGCAGGCTCGTCGAGCAGCAGCAGCTTGGGGTTAGTGGCAAGCGCGCGGACGATCTCCAGACGGCGCTGAGCGCCGTAAGGAAGCGAGCCGGCCTGTTCATTTGCCAGGTGCTCCATGTCAAAAATGGACAGCAGCTCCATGGCGCGCTCGTGGGCGGCCTTCTCGTGCTTCCAATACGTCGGCAGGCGCAGCACGCCCTCAAAGCCGGAGTAGCGCTCCTGGTTGTGCAGGCCGACCTTGACGTTATCCTCCACCGTCATGGTGTTGAATAGGCGAATGTTCTGGAAGGTACGGGCAATACCCATGCGGTTGACCTGGTAGACCGACTTGCCCGAAGTGTCCTCGCCGTCGAGCAGGATGGTGCCATGCGTGGGCTGGTACACCTTGGTGAGCAGGTTGAAGACCGTGGTCTTGCCGGCGCCGTTGGGACCGATCAGACCGGCGATCTCGGTCTTGCCGATAGTCAGGCTAAAGTCGTCGACTGCCTTAAGGCCACCGAACTCAATGCCCAGGTGGATGCACTCGAGTGCAGGGCGCTCGCCCAGGTCACGATCGGGAACGATGGCGCCAGAAGGATACGGGACCATCTTGCCCTTCTTGAACTCAAATTTACTGGGCATCGGCTGCCACCTCCTTCTTGGAAGCAAAGCGGTCCTTGACGCGACCGAAGAACGCCTTGAGCTGCGGGTTGTTGGTAAAAATCATGACCAGGATCAGCACGATGGCGTAGATGAGCATGCGGTAGTCCGAGAACTGACGAAGCAGCTCGGGAAGCACCGTGAGTAGCGCCGCCGCGATGACGGAGCCGCGCATATTGCCCAGACCGCCCAGGACCACGAACACCAGGATGAGAATGGACGTGTTGAAGTCGAACTTGGTGGCGGAGAGCTGCGAGAAGTTACCGCCGAAGAGGGCTCCGGCAGCACCGGCGAGGGCAGCGGAAACCACGAAGGCGATCATGCGGTACTCGGTGACGGAGATGCCTACGGACTCGGCTGCAATCTTGTTATCGCGCACGGCCATAATGGCACGGCCGGTACGGCTGCGAACCAGGTTGAGCACGATCACGAGTGCGACCATGACCAGGATGGCACCGGCGAGGAAGGTCGAGTACGTCGACACGCCCGAGGCGCCCTGGGCGCCCTTGATGATGGCGGTGCCGTCCTCGAGCAGGTGCAGGTCGTCGATCGTAGAGTTGCCCGTGATGTTAAAGATCACGTGCAGGCCGCGGGAGTCGACGCCCACAATAAGGCAGGTGACGATCTCTTTGATGATCTCGCCAAAGGCCAGCGTCACGATAGCCAGGTAATCGCCGCTCAGGCGCAGGACCGGGATACCAATCAAGAAGCCCAAGATGGCAGCGGCGATAGCGCCGACCACGATGCTGATGATAAGGCGCACCGGATCGGAGGGAACGGCGCTCTCGAGGGCGACCGCGGTGACGATGCCCGTGTAGGCGCCGACACTCATAAAGCCCGCATGGCCCAGCGACAGGTCGCCCGCGATGCCGACGACAAGGTTGAGGGAAATGGCCATGACGATGTAGGCCGTAATAGGAACCAACTGACCAGCAATCATGCGCGGGATCATGTGGTTGGACTGCATAAAGAACACGATGGCGAACGCCACAACGCACATGGCGTACGTAACAAAGTCGTGACGCGTCTGCTTGTCTTTAAGAAACTTCATAACGCTCACCTACACCTTCTCGGGGACGTACTTGCCCAAGAGGCCGGCAGGCTTGACGAGCAGGACGATGATCAAAACACCAAAGACGATGGAGTTGGCAAGGCTCGTGGAAATGTAAGCCTGCGCCATCGCCTCGATGATGCCGATGAGAATGCCACCGACAAAAGCGCCGGGGATGGAGCCGATGCCACCGAAGACAGCGGCGTCGAAGGCCTTGATGCCAGGCATAGCACCCGTCGTGGGCTGCAGCACCGGCGAGTAGGAGCACAGCAGCACGCCGGCGATGGCGGCAAGGGCAGAGCCGATGGCAAACGTCATCGAAATGGTGCGGTTGACGTTGATGCCCATGAGCTGAGCGGCAGCCTTGTCCTCGGACACGGCGCGCATGGCCTTGCCCATCTTGGTCTTACCTGTAAAGAACATCAGGCCGGCCATGATAACCAGGCAGGCGACGATGGTGACGAGCGAGACGGCGCTCACGTTGAACTTGGCCAAGAACTCCGGCACCTGGAAGGTGACGAGCGAAGTGAAGTTCTTGGGCGTGGCGCCCCACAGAAGCTGCGCGGCGTTCTGCAGGAAGTAAGACACGCCGATAGCCGTGATCAGAACGGCCAGCGGGCCTGCTTGGCGCAGCGGCTTGTATGCCAGACCCTCGATGAGAACACCGAGAACGGTACAGACCACACAAGAAAGAATTACAGATGCCCAGCCCGGAAGGCCGAGATACGACGTGGCACAGAACGAGACATAGGCACCGACCATGATGACATCGCCGTGAGCGAAGTTCAGCATCTTGGCGATACCGTAGACCATGGTGTAGCCCAACGCGATGATGGCGTAGACGCTGCCCATGGACAGGCCGTTGACCAGGTATTGGATAAAGACCGTCATGTTCCACATCCCCCTTTCGAATAGGTTTCCAGTTGATGTATGAAACAGGGACGTTACATCGTCCCTAGATACCAAGCAAGCAGGGAAGGCCAAAACCTCCCCTGCTTGGGATCAAAACCGCTCTATGTAAGGCGGCCAATTAGGCCTGTACGTACTTGCCATCGGTGATGACGTACGCCGTGGGCTCCTTCTGGACCTGGCCCTTGTCGTTCCAGGAGAGCTTGCCAGTCAGGCCGTCAACAGTAATGTTGCGCATAGCCTCGGGAAGCTTCTCGGCAACCTCGGTGGGATCGGCGTCGACACCCAGGCCGGCCTCCTTGAGAGCCTCGACCACAGCATGCACGCCGTCGTAGGCGTCGGCGGCAAACTGGTCGGGGGTATCGCCGTACTTATCTTTGTAAGCGTTGACGAAGTCGGCGTTCTTCTCGTCGTCGGCGGAAAACGGGGTCATGAGCAGCAGACCCTCGGCAAGAGAGGTGTCGAAGCCCTCAACGCCCAGGATGCCATCCATGCCGTCGCAGCCCATCATCTTGACGTCGTAGCCCATGTCCTTGGCGTTCTTGAGCAGGACGGACGCCGGCGTGTAGTAGATCGGCGCAAAGATCATGGTGGCGCCTGCCTGCTTGGCCTTGGTCAGCTGGTTGGTAAAGCTCGTGGCGGAGTCGTCCTTAAAGGTCTCCTCGTCGACAATCTCAAGCTTAGACTTAGCGGCCTGGGCCTTAAAGGAATCTGCGATGCCCGAAGAATAGGCGTCGCCGGAGTTATAGAACAGCACGAACTTCTCGTTCGCATACTTCTGCGCCAGGAACTTGGCAGCGTTGACACCTTGGTTGGGGTCGGTAAAGCAAACCTGGAAGACGCAATCCTTGCCCTTGGTAACGTCCTCGGAGGACGCGGACGGGGTAATCATGAACGTCTCGGGGTCGTTACCGCACTCAGCAGCAACGGCGACCGACGCACCCGTGGTGGTCGGACCGACAAGGGCCTGCATGCCCCAGTCGAGCAGGGTGTTGAAGGCGTTGACGGCCTTCTCGCCGTCAGCCTGGTCGTCCTCGGCCTTGCTGACAAGCGGCAGCTCCTTGGTCGAGAAATCCTTGCAGCCAAGCTCGACAGCCTGTGTAACGGACTTGCCGTAGGACGCGTTGGCGCCGGTCAGCGGGCCGATGGTGCCGATCTTAAACGAAGCGTCGCTCGAAGCGGAACCGCTGTCGCCGCCGTTGGAGGAGCAGCCAGCTAGAATGGACATCGCCCCCAGACCTGCTGCGCTCGCGATAACGCTCCTGCGATTCATAACAGGGTTCAATGACTTACCGGTGAGGCTCGACATGCGGCTCTCCTCTCAAATCTCGTCGGGTTTCGGTTACCCGACAGGCCATCCTTCGCCGTGTTCGGCGTTCGCAAAATAGTAGACGCTTTAGTTGAGAAAAGTGGCGATTATTTCAACTTTTCTTTTGTTTTGTCCATTTATCCATAATTCTGCGTATTCCTGTCGGTTTATGCAGTTTAGCCACTTTATTGTGTGAAAGTAATGTTTCCGTTCTGTTACAGGCGTCCTTGCCCTGAATAAAACGGCCCGCCGGTCTCGATGTATATGCACTTAGGCGGCGATGTACTTACCGTCCTGAATCACATAGGCCGTAGCAGGCTTTTCGACCTGACCTTCGTCATTCCACGTTAGCTCGCCGGTCAGGCCGTCGATCTTGATCTTGCGCATGGCCTTGGCAAGGTCGCCGGCGATGTCGGCACCATCGGCCGTAATATCGATGCCCGCCTTGTCGATGGCCTCGGCGATGGCGTGGACGCAATCGTAGGCGTCGGCGGCAAACTGGTTAGGCGTCTCGTCGTAGGCATCCTTATAGGCCTTGACGAAGTCGGTATTCTTCTCGTCGTCGGCGGAGAACGGGGTCATGAACAGTACCCCCTCGGCAAGAGAGGTATCGAAGCCTTCCACAGAGAGCAGGCCGTCCATGCCATCGGTACCCATGAGGGTCATGTCGTAGCCCATGTCCTTGGCGTTCTTGAGCAAAACGGACGCCGGCGTGTAGTAGATCGGCGCAAAGATCATGGTGGCGCCTGCCTGCT
>CABSZR010000084.1 GCA_902482185.1 uncultured Collinsella sp.
TCGACACCGCCGAGTTCGCGATCCCCGGGCTTGACGACGAGTTCCGCGTCATCGTCTCCCCGTGGATTCTGACGGTGCTCGTGACCGACCGCCTGGCTCGCTACTACGAGACGGTCACCAAGCACAACCTCAAGTATCGTCGCTACTATCACCAGTTCGACTACTAAAGAAAACGGGTGCGGGAACGTGCCGGGCTATTGAGAGGAACACAGAATGAGACAGTACATCATCGCCAGCCATGCGCACTTCGCCACCGGCATCAAGGAGAGCGTCGAGCTGCTCTCGGGCGCTCGCGACAACGTCCACGATCTTTCGATGTTCGTCGATGGCCGCATGGACGTGGCCGAGGAGGCCCAAAAACTGCTGGCAGGCATGTCTGCCGACGATGATGTCGTTGTCTGCACCGACCTCTTTGGCGGTAGCGTTAACAACGAGTTCACCAAGATCGTCCAGACGCGTCCCCGCACGTACCTCGTTACCAACATGAACCTTCCTCTGCTCATCCAGCTGCTGTTCTCTGACGAGTCGGCGCCGGTTGAGGAGACGATTCGCGCCATCGTCTCTGCGGACGATACGCGCGTGAAGTTTGTCAACGATCTTTTGGTCGATGACGAGGAGGAGGAAGAGTTCTAATCCGCAGCACCTACTGACACGCCGTATGACGGCACAAGACCTTTGGGGGGTCACATTATGATTCAGCTACTTCGCGTTGACCATCGCCTGCTTCATGGCCAGGTCGCAGTTTCCTGGGTTCAGGGCCTTGGCTCCAACTGCATCTTCTGCGTGGGCGATAAGGTCGCTAACGACCCGGTGTGGAAGACGACGCTCAAGATGGGCAAGCCTGCCGGCTGCAAGCTCGTCATCAAAGATATGGAGCATGCAATCGAAGCTATCAACTCGGGCGTGACCGACAAGTACAAGATGATCATCTGCGTCGCCACTATCGCTGAGGCAAAGCAGCTTGTTGAGAGCTGCCCGCAGATCAAGTCGGTCAACCTGGGCAACACCAAGCCCAAGGACGAGAAGCGTCCCGACGCTCGTCAGGTCTCTCGTCAGATCTTCCTGACCGCGGCCGAGGAAGCCGATGTGCGCGAGATGCTGGATCGTGGCGTTGAGGTCGAGATTCGACCCCTGGCCGATGACCCCAAGGTCGACTGCGCCAGCGTGCTCTAGGCGTTCAATTTCGAAGAGTCTGAGCTCTTCGTAGTGTCCTATATGGAAAGGGGGATGTATGCTTACCCAAGCAATCCTCATCGGACTTATCGCCGCATTTGGTAAGTTCGACTGCCAGCTCGGTACGCTCTACGCGTTCCGCCCCATCGTCCTGTGCCCGCTCGTGGGCCTGGTGCTGGGGGACCTGCAGTCCGGCCTCGCGATCGGTGCGAGTCTGGAGCTGCTGTTCATGGGCTCGATCTCCATCGGCGCCTACGTGCCGCCTGATGAGACGATCGGCGGCGTGCTCGCCTGCGCCTTCGCTATCCAGCTGGGCCAGAGCACCGAGGCAGCCATCGCGCTTGCCATGCCCATCGCCACGCTGTGCCTTGCCATCAAGAACATCCTTAACGCCGCCCTGCCGATCCTGGTCGACCGCGCTGATGTCTACTCCGGCCAGGGCAACCTTAAGGGTGTCTATGCGATGCACTTCCTGATCGGTTTGACCGGTATCATCATGGCGTTCCTGCTGTGCTCGCTGTCGTTCTATCTGGGTGCTGACGCCATCCAGGGCCTGCTCGACTTCATCCCGCCCTTTGTCCTTGCTGGCTTTGGCGTTGCCGCCAACATCCTGCCTGCCATGGGCTTCGCCATGCTCGGCCGCCTGGTGCTCACCAAGCAGCTCGTGCCCTTCTACTTCCTGGGTTTCCTGCTGTGCTCCTACGCCAACGTGCCCGTCCTGGGCGTCGCCCTGATCGCCATCATCATCGGCATCGACAAGTTCGACCTGCTCGGCCTGGGCGGAGCCCAGCCCCAGCTCTCCGCGGAAGGGGATGAGGACGATGACTTCTAGTCCCGAGAACAAGATCACGCGCTCCGACCTCGTCAAGAGCGCCGTCAACACCGGCGCCCTGGGCATGGAGTTCTCCTGGACCTACTACAAGCAGATGAACATCGCCTTCTGCCTGATGGTCGCCAACATGCTCAAGAAGATCTACGCCGGCCGCCCCGACGACTACGCCGCGGCCCTGCACCGCCACTGCGCGTTCTTCAACATTACCGTCCAGTTCGCCCCGTTCGTCGGCGGCATCGCGATGGCCATGGAGGAGAAGGTCGCCCGCGGCGAGATCGAGCCCGAGAGCGTCAACGACGTCAAGGCCGCCCTCATGGGCCCGCTGTCCGGCATCGGCGACTCCATCTTCCTGTCGACGCTGCGCGTGGTCGCCGCCGCGGTGGGCATCAGCCTGTGCCAGGCCGGCAACCCCTTCGGCCCCATCGCCTTCCTGCTCATCTACAACGTCCCCGGCTTCGCGCTGCGCATCTGGGGCGCCGTCAAGGGCTACGAGCTGGGCGTTGGCTTCCTGGACGAGGCCCAGAGGACCGGCCTCATGCAGAAGATCATGACCTGCGTGGGCATCGTGGGCGTCATGGTCGTGGGCGCCATGTGCAAGGACATGTTCTGGGCCAGCATCCCGGTGGCCATCGGCTCGGGCGAGGACGCCCAGACCCTCCAGGACATCCTGGACGGCATCATGCCCGGCATGCTCGGCATGATCGCCTTCTGGCTGTACTACTGGCTGCTGTCCAAGAAGATCAACCCCATGGTGCTGATCGTGGCCACCATGGTCGTGGGCATCATCGGCGCGTTCTTCGGCGTGCTGGCGTAAGGGCCCGACCTATTATCTGCCCCCAAGGGAAACGGCGACCCGTTGTGGTCGCCGTTTTTTATTACCGAAAGCTAGTTGGAGGTGCTTCGTGATTCGATCTGACAATCCACCCGATAATGGCGTGAGCGGGGCGATGTATCTATTTGGCACGGCGCTCTTGTGGAGTTTTATCGGCATCCTCGTTCGCGCCAATTCGCAGTCAGCTCTTTTGATCGGTGCCGTTACGGCAATATTTATGGCGCTCTTTATCCTGCTCGTCGGTAGGCCCGTCCTCCGCGTCAGCCGTCTTATTGTCCTTGTGGCCGTCTGCAACTTCGTGACGGGCACCACGTTTAACTTTGCCAACCAGCTCACGACGGTCGGCAACGCGATCGTCCTGCAGTACACCTCGATGATTTTTGTTATCGTGTATCAGTCGCTCGCAACTCGCACGTTGCCCTCGCCTGCGAAGATTGCCTCCGTGTTGGTTGCTTTTACGGGTATGGGACTTTTCTTTTTAGGCGATTTGAGCGCCGAGGGCATGCTCGGCAACCTGCTTGCCGTCATTTCGGGAGCCACCTTTGGGCTGTGTTTCTTTTTGAACTCTCGCCCCGATGCGTCGCCCATGGTGTCCTCGCTCATCTCCTGCGGTATCTCGATGCTGCCGATCGTCTATTTTGCCGGCGCCCTAGACTCCGTGAGGCCATTTGAGTGGGGGCTCATGCTGGTGCATGGCCTTTTTTGCAGTGGCCTTGCGAGCGTGCTGTATGCCAAGGGGATCGCGCGAACCAACGCGTTTGCGGCCAACTTGGTTTGCATGAGCGAGGTCGTGCTCGCTCCCTGCTGGTCGGCGCTCTTCTTTGGCGAGGTCTTTCGCTGGAACGAGTTTTTGGGCGCGGCGATTATCGTTTTGGTAATTGTGGCCAACTTGGCATCTGATGCCTTTGGCGATGGCTTTCTGGTGGCGCTTGTCCGCCATCGAAACAAAGAGCGTGCCTAATGGGATGCGCCTGCCGTTTACGGTAAAAAACACCCCGCTGAGCGACTGGTATTAAATAAGGCGAACCTGCATACCTATAATTGGTATCAAATCATTTGTGCCTGGCATGGGTGTTAGCAGCACACCAGGTACGCTTCGAGCCGTGGAATCGAACTCCCGGAATTGATATCAACAACGCGCGCGACGGGAGTGACGACGGTTCGAGATTCCTTATTGGGAGGAATTATGCTTGTCCAAGCAATCCTCGTCGGCTTAGTCGGAGCGTTTGGATGCCTCGACTACCAGCTCGGCACCCTCTACGCGTTCCGCCCCATCGTCCTGTGCCCGCTCGTGGGCCTGGTGCTGGGGGACCTGCAGTCCGGCCTCGCGATCGGTGCGAGTCTGGAGCTGCTGTTCATGGGCTCGATCTCCATCGGCGCCTACGTGCCGCCTGATGAGACGATCGGCGGCGTGCTCGCCTGCGCCTTCGCTATCCAGCTGGGCCAGAGCACCGAGGCAGCCATCGCGCTTGCCATGCCCATCGCCACGCTGTGCCTTGCCATCAAGAACATCCTTAACGCCGCCCTGCCGATCCTGGTCGACCGCGCTGATGTCTACTCCGGCCAGGGCAACCTTAAGGGTGTCTATGCGATGCACTTCCTGATCGGTTTGACCGGTATCATCATGGCGTTCCTGCTGTGCTCGCTGTCGTTCTATCTGGGTGCTGACGCCATCCAGGGCCTGCTCGACTTCATCCCGCCCTTTGTCCTTGCTGGCTTTGGCGTTGCCGCCAACATCCTGCCTGCCATGGGCTTCGCCATGCTCGGCCGCCTGGTGCTCACCAAGCAGCTCGTGCCCTTCTACTTCCTGGGTTTCCTGCTGTGCTCCTACGCCAACGTGCCCGTCCTGGGCGTCGCCCTGATCGCCATCATCATCGGCATCGACAAGTTCGACCTGCTCGGCCTGGGCGGAGCCCAGCCCCAGCTCTCCGCGGAAGGGGATGAGGACGATGACTTCTAGTCCCGAGAACAAGATCACGCGCTCCGACCTCGTCAAGAGCGCCGTCAACACCGGCGCCCTGGGCATGGAGTTCTCCTGGACCTACTACAAGCAGATGAACATCGCCTTCTGCCTGATGGTCGCCAACATGCTCAAGAAGATCTACGCCGGCCGCCCCGACGACTACGCCGCGGCCCTGCACCGCCACTGCGCGTTCTTCAACATTACCGTCCAGTTCGCCCCGTTCGTCGGCGGCATCGCGATGGCCATGGAGGAGAAGGTCGCCCGCGGCGAGATCGAGCCCGAGAGCGTCAACGACGTCAAGGCCGCCCTCATGGGCCCGCTGTCCGGCATCGGCGACTCCATCTTCCTGTCGACGCTGCGCGTGGTCGCCGCCGCGGTGGGCATCAGCCTGTGCCAGGCCGGCAACCCCTTCGGCCCCATCGCCTTCCTGCTCATCTACAACGTCCCCGGCTTCGCGCTGCGCATCTGGGGCGCCGTCAAGGGCTACGAGCTGGGCGTTGGCTTCCTGGACGAGGCCCAGAGGACCGGCCTCATGCAGAAGATCATGACCTGCGTGGGCATCGTGGGCGTCATGGTCGTGGGCGCCATGTGCAAGGACATGTTCTGGGCCAGCATCCCGGTGGCCATCGGCTCGGGCGAGGACGCCCAGACCCTCCAGGACATCCTGGACGGCATCATGCCCGGCATGCTCGGCATGATCGCCTTCTGGCTGTACTACTGGCTGCTGTCCAAGAAGATCAACCCCATGGTGCTGATCGTGGCCACCATGGTCGTGGGCATCATCGGCGCGTTCTTCGGCGTGCTGGCGTAAGGGCCCGGCTGCATAGATTTTCGTTGCAACCTGGAAAGGGGATGGAGCAGGCCTATGCCCTCCATCCCCTTTTTGTATAGAAGGAGTTCGTATGTTCGCGAAGGATCGCGAAGCAATGCGCCTGACGCCGGCAGAGGTCAGGCTGATTCTTATTGAGTCCCTGCAGTGGTGCGCCAACAACGCGGTCTACTTTTTGGGGCTTATCGGTGCGGCCACGTATGATCTGGCCGGCACGGCCTTTTTGGTTGCCGCCATTACGCTCGCGCGCAATCTTATGACGTCGGTGGGCAATATGGTGTCGGGCTCGGTCATCGACCGCTTTGGACCGCGCCGGACGTCATTTGTGACGTGCGTGATTACGGCGGTGCTATCGCTTGGCGTGGGGTTGGCGCCGTTGTCTGTCCCCGGGCTTGTGTTTGCCGCGTGCGTCTTGGGACTTGCGGGCGGCTTTATCAACACCTGCACGCATGCGTTTCCGGGATACCTGGAGTCGACCACCGAGGGCCGTACCCGCGTGAACGGTCTCATGGTGTTCTACAGCAATATCGCCTATACCGCTGGCCCGCTGCTCGGCGGTGCCATCGTGAGCTGTTTTGCCACGCAATCGGTCTATCTGCTCATGGCGGGCATGATGGGTGTGGCGGCCGTGCTCTCCTTGGGCTGTCACGAGTGTGTTGCTCCCGCAAAAGGGGAGAAGCCGAAGGGCGGTATTCTGGGCGGCATGGCCGAGGGCGCGCGACTTACGTTTCGCGACCACGACTTGCGCCTCATCTTTATCTCGGGCTTTTTGGGTTTCTTTGCGTTCGGCGCGTTCGATTCGCTTGAGTCGTTGTTCTACCGCGATGTGCTCAACGTGGATATCGTCTGGC
>CABSZR010000085.1 GCA_902482185.1 uncultured Collinsella sp.
CGTTTTTGACCATGCATGGCCGCGGCGACGACTACCGCGAGCTCAAGCCCGCCGATGTTGCCTACTACGACGGCTGCGTCGAGGTCGATCTGTCGAGCATCAAGCCCATGATCGCGCTGCCGTTCCATCCTTCCAACGGCTTTGAGATCGACGAGCTCAACGAGAACCTCGAGGACATCCTGCGCGAGGTGGAGCTCGAGGCCGCCAAGATCGGCGAGGGCAAGACGCACTTTAGCCTGCTCGACAAGATCGTCGACGGCAAGCTGCATGTGCAGCAGGGCGTTATCGCCGGCTGCTCGGGCGGCAACTACGACTCCGTGGTCCAGGCTGCCCGCGTGCTCAAGGGCGCCAACACCGGTTGCGGCGAGTTCTCGCTGTCGGTCTATCCCACAAGCCAGCCCGTGGCGCTCGAGCTCACGCGCCGTGGCTACATCTACGACCTTATGGAGGCCGGTGCGATCGTGCGCACGGCGTTTTGCGGCCCGTGCTTTGGCGCCGGCGACACGCCCGCCAACAACGGCCTTTCGATCCGCCACACCACGCGCAACTTCCCCAACCGCGAGGGTTCCAAGCCGGGTAATGGCCAGCTGAGCGCCGTGGCCCTGATGGACGCCCGCTCCATTGCGGCGACGGCTGCCAACGGCGGCATCCTGACGCCGGCGACCGACCTGCCCGAGGAGACTTGGGACGAGGCTTGCGAGTACACCTTTGACGACGCGCCGTACAAAAAGCGCGTGTACTGGGGCTTTGGCAAGGCGGAGCCTGCCGACGAGCTGGTCGAGGGTCCCAACATCAAGCCGTGGCCCGCGATGGAGCCGCTCGGCGACGATATCCTGCTCAAGGTGTGCTCCAAGATCATGGACCCGGTCACCACGACTGACGAGCTCATTCCTTCGGGCGAGACGAGTTCCTTCCGCTCCAACCCGCTGGGCCTGGCCGAGTTTACGCTCAGCCGTCGCGATCCGGCCTACGTGGGTCGCTCCAAGGAGGTCGACGTCGTGGAGAAGCGCCGCGTTGCCGGTGAAGCCGCGGGCGACCTGGCGGCGCTCGATGCCGAGCTTGCCGGCGTGTTTGAGGCGCTGGCCGGCGCGGGTGTCGCGGCCGATGCCAAGGCGACCGAGTACGGCTCCATGCTCTATGCCAAGAAGCCCGGTGACGGTTCCGCCCGCGAGCAGGCCGCGAGCTGCCAGCGCGTAATTGGCGGCCTGGCCAACATCGTCCACGAGTACGCCACCAAGCGCTATCGCTCCAACGTGATGAACTGGGGTATGGTGCCCTTCCAGATGGAGGCCGAGCCCAACTTTGAGGTGGGCGACTACGTCTTTGTGCCGGGTATCCGCGCCGCGCTCGATGGCGACCTGAAGAACATCGCCGCCTACGTGGTGCGCGCCGATGGTGCGGTTGAGCAGATTGAGCTCTATATTGCCGATATGACGGCAGAGGAGCGTGCCATCGTCAAGGCCGGCTGCCTGATCAACTACAACAAGTTCAAGGCCGCTGCCGAGTAACGTTGCTGTACGCCCCGGACACACCTTTCCCTCGTGCTCACGCGCTTCGCGAGGGTCGCCCGAGGGAAAGGTGTGTCCGGGGCTACCGCGACGTTCTCGTTGGGTCTTGAGGGACGCTAATAAATAGACTTGCTTGATGCCGCCTCTTTTTATTGGGGCGGCTTCTTTTTGTCGAAAACCACCACATTGGGGTCAGGCACCTTTGTGGCGGTCCCGTTTGTCTCGACCTGTAACATCTGGGCCCCTATTTGACGAGCGGTTGTTACAGATTGAGACAAACGATCGCCGCTGATCATTTCATCTCAATCTGTAACATCTAAGATCGAAAAGAGCCGCTAGATGTTACAGATCGAGACAGTCGAGTGCCAGAGTCGAAAACCACCGCAAAGGGCCTGTCCCTTTCGTGGTGGTGGGGGCGAGCTCGATGTTGCCGTGCTCGTTGAACGACATTCTAATGGGCGTCTCTACAGAATTTCATCCGGGCTGGCGGGTTTGGTTGTTTTGGGGATGCCGAGTTTGGATGACGCGAAATCGTCAACATTGTCCTTAATTCCGTCTTTGGTGTAGACAGTGACCATATAGGTGCTGTGTCCGAATTCGCCCTTGTCGCGTGTTGCCCAGGCATCCCAGTAGGCGGCCCCGTTTCGCCCTTTGATTTTTCCGACACGGCGGAGTTCTGTTCGCTTTAATTGCTGGTTGCTATAGATGGTTCGACCGGCCTCCTCGGTGAGCCCGCACTGTCCAAGCATCTTGTCGAGGACTTGGTTCATGTGGCGCTCATCGGTGTTTGGTGCGTAGTCGTAGGCGAGGGTGATGGAGTCGAGGGGCTGGTCGTCGATCAAATAATTCATCGTCTGAGGTTCAAGGCAGAAATAGGGGGAGCATCCGTCGACCTTGCCGAGCAACGGTAACTTGGACTGCCAACTTCCGGTGGGAATTGCATATTCGTAGAACACGCCACGGCAGACAAGGGAGAGCGAGGTGGCACGCGAGCCGGCGTCGATCATCCCGCAAAGATCGAAGGGCGAGGCGATACCAAAAGAAAAGGGCGTGATGACGATAAGGAAGAGCATCACGATGGGTATGGCGAGAATGGCGATGACGTTGCGACCGGTGGAATGAGGCGGCTTCATATGCGCTCCTCGAGACAAGGATCTGTTGAGGATAGGCAGAAATGGATATGTTCAGAGAACAATTCAAGTTTAATCTCATGGCGCGAGATGGTCGACCGCTAGCGTCGAAAACCACCACAAAGGTGCCTGTCCCCTTTGTGGTGGTGAGGAGCGCGCGGCTTCTTTTGGTAATAGTGTTAGCTGGCGGTATCATTAGTGCAGGTGGCGAAGGTTTGCATTGTGGGGTGTTTTGCCGTGAGCCGTTCTGCCCGTATTGGATTGATTGTCTTGGCGCTTGCGATCGCTGTGGTTGGCGCGGGCGCTGTCGGTATGGCATTTCTACCTGCTGCGGTGACGGAGCCGGTGGTCAAGCCTGTGACTCAATCTGTCGAACTTCTGACCGGCGACGACAAGCCCGAGGCCATTACCGTTGATTTTGATGAGCAGCCGGCTGTGCTGGGTATTAGCAATTATCCGCGTATTCAGCTTGGGGCCATGCGCTATACCACGGATACAAGCCTGATCGATAGGGCGTCCGAGCTACTCAAGGGCAAAACATTTAAGCGTTGGTACGGATATGCGTCCTATCGGGCAAAAGCGAACGACATGGTTGGCGGATGTCACTCTTCCATCGAGCTGGACACTGCAAACGGCGCCAAGTTATGTGATGTCTCGTACGATCCGGGCTACGAGGGCAATGAGGGTCCGGGCATCTACATCATGGACGGCAATGTCGCCTATGTCATGGAGGGCGACCAGACCGAGCTCAACGATTTTATGGGTCAGTGTATCCAAGATGCCTATAAACAGACCTGCTTGCCTGACCCGCAGACTGCACGCGATAGTGGGTCTGCCCGTACATGGCTGTTCGAGGATGAGATGCCCTGGACCGTCGAATCGGGAAGTACGGGTTCGGCGAAGGAGTAGAGACCGCGACCACCACAAAGGTGCCTGTCCTCTTTGTGGTGGTTTTCGGTCTGTCTCGATCTGTAACATCTTGGCCGCTAAAAGTGGGCTTGGTGTTACAGATTGAGATTTTCGATTCAGGTGTCTTCTGTTCGTCTCGATCTGTAACAGATAGAGCCCTATTTGCCGACTAGATGTTACAGATTGAGACAAACGGGCGCCGCTGAACAATTCATCTCGATCTGTAACATCTAGAGCCGGAAACGGTCGATAGATGTTACAGATCGAGATAGTGAGGGTACGAGGCCGCAGCGGGTGAGCGTGCCTGCCCCCTATCTCTTAATCACTCATAAAATCTTATATATAGAGACTTAGATTTATGTATAAGATCGTACAAAGCTGGCAACAATACTTCTCGAACAACGTGAAGCCGCCCCGTAGGGCGGCCGCCCCAAGAGAGGTGATTCCATGAGAATCGATAAGCTAGCAATGACGTCGCGCGAGGCGTTGCAAACCGCCATGAGCACGGCTGCCGACGCACAGGCCGGCGCGGTGGAGCCGATTCACCTGCTGTCCGCCCTGCTCGGTGCCGGCGAGCGCAATATCTCCGTGATCATCGAGCGCATCGGTGCCGATCCGGCCCAGCTCGCGCGTTCCACACAAGATGCCATCGACCACGCGCCCAAGGTTTCGGGCGAGGGCCAGCAGATGGGTCTTTCCAATGAGCTCGTCCGCGTCATCGAGAAGGCCGAGAAGAAGGCCACCAAGATGGGCGACAGCTTTGTGGTGACCGAGCATCTGCTGATGGCACTTGCCGAGGACAAGGGCGAGGCAGGCCGCGTACTGCGCGACGCCGGCGTGACCAAGGAGCGCATCGAGCAAGTCTACGAGGAGCTGCGTGGCGATGACCGCGTGACGTCTGCCGAGGACAAGACTCAGTTTGAGGCGCTGGAGCAGTACGGCCGCAATATCTGCGACCTTGCCCGTGCCGGCAAGCTCGACCCGGTCATCGGCCGTACCGACGAGATCCGTCGTACCATCCAGGTCCTGTCCCGTCGCACCAAGAACAACCCCGTGCTCATCGGCGAGCCGGGCGTCGGCAAGACGGCCATCGTCGAGGGTATCGCCCAGCGTATCGTGGCCGGCGACGTTCCGAGCACCCTGCGTGACCGCGACCTCATCGAGCTTGACATGAGCGCGTTGGTCGCCGGCGCCAAGTACCGTGGTGAGTTCGAGGACCGTTTGAAAGCCGTGCTCAAGGAAGTGCAAAAGTCCGAGGGCAAGGTCATCCTGTTCATCGATGAACTCCACACCATTGTGGGCGCGGGTGCCACCGAGGGCTCCATGGACGCCGGTAACATCCTCAAGCCGGCGCTCGCCCGTGGCGACCTGCATGCGATCGGCGCGACCACGCTCGACGAATACCGCAAGTACATCGAGAAGGACGCGGCGCTCGCGCGTCGTTTCCAGACCGTTATGGTGAGCGAGCCTACCGTCGAGGACACCATCTCAATCCTGCGTGGCCTCAAGGAGAAGTACGAGATCTTCCATGGCGTGCACATCACCGACAGCGCGCTCGTGGCCGCCGCCGACCTCTCCGATCGCTATATCGCCGACCGCTTCCTGCCCGACAAGGCCATCGACCTGGTCGATGAGGCGGCAAGCCGTCTGCGCATGGAGCTCGACAGCATGCCGGTCGAGATTGACGCCACCACGCGTCAGCTCACCCAGCTGCAGATCGAGGAACAGGCGCTCATGAAGGAGACCGACGACGCCTCCAAGGAGCGTCTGGAGGCCCTGCGCCAAGAGATTGCCGAGGTCCAGGAAAAACTCAACGTGCAAAAGGCCGGCTGGCTCAACCAGAAGAACGCCATCGACCACGTGCAGGAGCTCAAGGGACAGCTCGACGAGGCCAGGAGCGAAGAGGAGCGCGCGACGCGCAACGGCGATTTGGGTCGTGCGTCCGAGCTGCGCTATTCCGTGATCCCGGGTCTGCAGCAGCAGATTCAGGAGTCCGAGGCCGCGCTCGAGGCGCAAAAGCAGCAGGACGGCGAGGGCCTCAACGAACAGGTGACCTCCGATGAGATCGCCGAGGTCGTGAGTGCCTGGACCGGCGTGCCCGTATCCAAGATGATGCAGGGCGAGCTCGACAAGCTGAAGGGCCTGGAGGGCGAGCTGCATAAGCGCGTCATCGGCCAGGACGAGGCCGTCTCCGCCGTTGCCGCAGCTGTGCGCCGCAGCCGTGCGGGCCTCTCCGATCCGGACAAGCCCATCGGCAGCTTCTTCTTCCTGGGCCCCACCGGCGTGGGCAAGACCGAGCTCGCCAAGGCGCTTGCCGAGTGCCTGTTCGACGACGAGCGCGCGCTCGTGCGTATCGACATGTCCGAGTACATGGAGAAGTTCAGCGTCCAGCGTCTGATCGGTGCGCCCCCGGGATACGTGGGCTACGACGAGGGCGGCCAGCTCACCGAGGCCGTACGCCGTCGCCCCTACTCCGTGATCTTGCTCGACGAGATGGAGAAGGCCCATCCGGATGTCTTCAACGTGCTGCTGCAGGTGCTCGACGACGGCCGCCTGACCGACGGTCAGGGTCGCCAAGTGTCCTTCAAGAACACGATCATCATCATGACGTCTAACGTGGGCTCCAAGGCTATCGCCGAGCTTTCCGGCAAGGACGAGGAGGAGATGCGCCATCAGGTCAACGCGGCCATGGCTCAGACCTTCCGCCCCGAGTTCCTCAACCGTATCGACGATATCGTGGTGTTCCATCCGCTCGGCATGGCGCAGATCGAGAAGATTGTCGACATCCAGCTTGCCGACGTTCGCGCACGCCTGGCCAAGGAGCGCATGACGCTTGCCATCACCCCGGCGGCCAAGCAGATGCTCGCCGTGGGTGGCCTGGACT
>CABSZR010000086.1 GCA_902482185.1 uncultured Collinsella sp.
CTTTGTCAGCAGGTCGTTTTCCGCCAACTCACGGGGCAGTTTCTCCGCCATCGATTCGAGCGTCTGGCGCGCCAGCTCCGCCGGCGGCATCCGCGGCACACGAGGCTCTGCCCCACACGCCGTCGCGACAGAAAGCCCCGCCAAACCCCCTACGACGAGGGGCACAGCGACCTCCATTCGTCCACCTCCTCTTGTGTGAGCGTCCCCGACCGCAGGCCTTCTGCGATAAACGGCGGCTCGCGGTCAAGCGTCCAGGTTCGCTCGGCGGCATCGAAAGTCACATAGCGCTCGAGTTCTACGCCGCCCGACGCGGCGCGACGCACCCCCGAATACGAGGAGACGAAACGCCTGCCATCGGCGTGGCGCTCGGACATCACGATGCCGTCGAGCGCCATGGCAATCTGCTCCTCGATGAGCTCGCTCGGCAGATCGATGCCATAACGTGCAAGCAACGTCAGACGCACCACGGTCTCCTGTTCTGAACCCGCATGAAGTGTGGTGAGCGACCCATCGTGGCCCGTGTTCATGGCCTGCAACATGTCGCAGCACTCCGCACCGCGCACCTCGCCCACCACGATGCGGTCGGGGCGCATGCGCAGGGCATTGGTCACCAGGTCGCGGATCGTCACCGCGCCCTCGCCCTCAATTGAAGCCTCGCGCGCCTCTAGACGCACCACGTGCGGATGATGCGCAAACTTGAGCTCGGCAGAGTCCTCGATCGTCACGATGCGCTCGCCGGTGGAAATCTCGCATGACAATGCGTTGAGCAGGGTGGTCTTACCAGATCCCGTGCCTCCCGCAACCGCCAGATCCTGTCGCAGCGACACCGCGCACGACAGCAGCTGCGCATACCAAAGCGGCAGCGACCCCAGCCCCACAAGCTCGTCCAGCGAGCAGATGCGGTCCGAGAACTTTCGGATGGTGAGAATCGGTCCGTCAATCGCCACAGGCGGAATCACCGCGTTGACGCGATAGCCCGTTTTGAGGCGGGCGTTGACGATGGGGCTGCGCTCGTCGATACGGCGGCCAAGTGGCGAGATGATGCGGTCGATGAGCACGCGGATTTGCTCATCGTCCTCAAACGCATGCTCGATGGGGTACAAGACGCCGCCGCGTTCAAAGAAGGCCGAGCGGCAGCCGTTGATCATGATCTCGGTAACGGTATCGTCCTCGATGAGCGGCTGCAACGGCCCCAAGCCCACCACGTCATCCAAAATCTCGTCGATGATGGTCTCGCGCTCGGGCGTCGCGAGATCGGTCGGCTCCTCAACATTGAGCGCCGCCTCCACCGCAGGACGCAATTCCGAGCGGGCAAGTGCCGGGTCGATATAGGCGCTGATACGCGCCACTTCGTCGTAACCCATGCGGTCCATCACGGCGCGCTTGGTGCGTCGTTTCGCCGCGCGGCGACGCCCCGCATCTACAGGCGCTGCCGCCGCTGCAGCGCCAGCAGCCTTAATCCTCGTTTGCAGGCTCATCGCTGATCACCCTCGCGCGACCAGGGAAGGCGAATACGCGGGCGTTCGGTGCGCATTGCACGGTCGGCGACCATATCGCTCCAAGGGCCGACGGCGCAGCCCAGCTCCACGAGCATCTTGCGCGTGGCTTCGCGCACGCTGGTGGCAAAAGCGCTGGTTTGGCCCACTGCCTCGTCAGCACGGCCGAATGCCATGAGCGCCGCCAAGTCCTGCCCGCCGTCGGCGATGCGGATCTTGGAGCTCAACGCGCAGGTAATCTCAAAGCGCATGGCGACATCCTCGTCAGCGCCGCGCGCGCCAAACCGGTTGAATACGGCGCTCATGCGCGTACGCGGCACGCCCACACGGCTCGCCAGCTCGATAACGCGTGCCGCGGACGTCGCAGACGACACCGATGGATCGCCCACGACCAGGCAGCGGTCGCTCGCCGCCACCGCGGCCGCCACGGCGTCGCCCCAAAAGACCGAGGTGTCGACAAGCACCACGTCGGATTCGCGGCGCAAGACATCGAGCAACAGCTCCACCGGACGCGCCATGAGCTCGGCCTGTTCGGGCGCGGCGACCGGCCCCCAAAGCGTGACGCCCGGGGCCACGCGCATCGAGGCGGCCACGATGTCCGATTCGGCGAGTGCGCCCGCAGCCGATGGCTCGATAAGCGTCGCCATGTCATGCGGGGCATCGGCACCCAGCAGGTCGTAGAGGTTTCCAAACATCAGGTCCAAGTCGAGCACGGCAGCACGCAGGCCCAGCAGCGACGCCGCGTGCGCCATGGCGGCGACGATCGTCGACTTGCCGCAACCGCCCGAACCCGAGACGGCGCAGACAACCGGGGCTCGATGCGACGAAGCGGCGGCATCCGCCGACGGCGTGGGGGCAGGCGGCGCCGGCACGGGCGGCAACGTCCCCGTCTCCCCGGAAGCGCTCATATGCTGCGCCCAAGCCGGCATGGCAGGCTGCTCGGTCCGCGGGGCCGAATCTGGGAACTTCACGGTCGCACCGACACGAACATTGTCGTTCCCGGCAAGTCCCTCAACCTCGTCGAGCTCATCGACCAGGCTCACGCCATGCACGTATCCCATATCTACAGCCAAAAGATCCTCGCCATACGGCACCGGCTCTCCGACTTCATCGTATGCAAGGGGGTCCCGGGGACACCGACCATGCTCGGCTTCCGCTTTTCCACAATCATCAACACGCGGGCCTCTTGTAGCGCGAGGCGCCCCGGGTTCCCTATCAACAAAAGCATCGGGCTCAATCGTCAGACACCGGTCGCAATTAACCGTTCCCTCGCCCGCGCGCCCGTTGCCGCATATGCTGCGCGCAGCGATAACCTCGGTCGCCCCTGCGCGAAACAGCCTCTCGATATCCGAAGGATCGAGCGTCTCTATCAGTACGACCACGCGGCTCACGCGGCCCTCGGCCGTCAGGCGCGCAACGGTCTTTCGCACGTCTTCGGCATCGAACAGGGCTGCCGCGATAATCGCCGCCCCGCGACGCGACGGAAACGCCCGTGCCATGGACACCAGCCCATCCAGGTCACCCACGCGAAGCACCTGCGCGCCCGCATCGCGGCCCTCGACTTCCCGCTGCAGCAATCCGTAATCACCACACGCGCAGCATGCAAGCCAGATCGCTTTCATCACTCGTCGCCTCCGCTCTTTTTGCTGCGCACCGTGGCGGGAATCGTCAAACTGACCGCCCCCTTGCCCGAGGCCCCCAGCAATTCCTTAACGTCTTCGGGGTCGGCCGCCAGCGTCACCCATTCGATCTTGCCTTCACGCGTGGCGCCGGCATCTTCGCTGGTATCGATTACGCGCGCGCCGCACAGCCGATCGGTTACGCCGTCCTTTTGCACGTACACGTCCACGTAGCTGCCCACGCCCGTGGCGCCCCCGACCGAATGCTCGGCATCGACCGCCACCGAAACGGCGACCTTGCCTTTGGGCACCTCGAGCGTGTGGGTTTCGGCCTTGGTGTAGACATCGCAAATCACGGCATTTTTAGGGATGCGTGAGGTCGTCACGTCGCCGCGCACCTGGCGCAACTCGGTCGCCGCATCGCGCGGCAGTAGGCTCGCCAGCCATTCCTGGGTTATGACATTGGTCTCGTCGAGGGTCTCGCCCACATCGATATCACGCGCCGCGACGCACACCTCGACGCGATCGCCGCCATACTTGGCCAGCGTCTCGGCCTGGACCTGCTCAGCCTGCGAGCGAATCGACGATGCGTAGACCATGCAGAGCAGCGCGGCGAGCACACCCGCGATTAGACTGATGGCGATGCGTTTGCTCTTGTTCACGGCCGCTCCTCTCAAGGTAGCACCGGGCGGATGCCCGTAGCACCATTGTCCGAGCGGGCAAGCAGCAAAACGGTGCGATCGCGATCTTGGTTTTGAGTGTCAAACCAATTGCCGACCAAAAGCTGACCGGCCCGTCAAGCTCGTGGCAAGGTTTTGGTCAGCACGTCAGCAAAACGCACGTTTAGGGGCGCATCGGCAATAAAAAAGCCGCCTCCCGTACCATTGGGAGACGGCTGTCATAGGTAGATTCAATTACAGATGGACATCGGGATCGAGCATCTGAGCACTCACACGCATGGATGACGCCAGGTTTTGGAACGTTTCCAGCCGCAGGCTGTCGATCTGCCCGGCGTCCTCGGCCTCGCGAACGGCGCAGCCCGGCTCATGGGTATGTGTGCAATCGCCAAACCGGCACGCGCGCGATGCCTCGACAATCTCGGGGAAGGCGCGCGCCAGACCCCGCTCGTGACCCACGAGCGGTAGACTGCGCAGGCCCGGGGCATCGGCGATCACGCCGGCGTCGCCCGGCAGCGCCACCATCACGCGCGCGACGGTAGTGTGACGGCCCTGGTCATCGCGCTCACGTACGCCGCCGGTCGCCAACGTATCGTGGCCCAGCAGTGCATTGAGCAGCGTCGACTTGCCGGCACCCGACTCGCCCAGAATCATGGCGCAGCTCCCGGCAGGCACGCAGGCACGGACCTCGTCCAGGCCGCGGCCCTCGGCAGAGGACGTCACGATCACGCGCACGTCCGGACCCACCAGGCGGCGCACGCGGTCCAGATCGCGCTCGAGCTCCTCGGCATCGCAGCGGTCAGCTTTGGTGAGCACCACCACCGGCTCGGCATCGCAGTCAAGCGCCAACACCAGCGAGCGCGCCACGCGGTCGAGCAGTACCTCGCCGGCACCGAGCGCCTGCACGATTAGCACGCTATCCACGTTGGAGCAGAGCACCTGGCGCTCTCCACGGGCACGGCCGCGCCAACGCTCAAAGCTCGTACGGCGCGGCAGCACGCACTCAATCACGCCCATATCGTGCCCGGGAGCGCGGCGCACCGCCACACGGTCGCCCACGGCAGGCAGCAGGACCTCGTCCTCGCCGCGCGACTTGGCAAACCCCACGGCATGCTCGGCGCGGAAGGTATCGTCGGCAGTCGCCACCAGCGGAAACCCGCGATCCAAGCGCACCACGGCACCCAGCCGCATCTGCTCGGGCTCCTCGGCATGTGCGCAGAAATCATCAAAGGCAGTCTGCTGGGCTTCATCGACCGGCAGGTCATCAAACGCCGGAACGTCCTGCAGCGCATCGAGCCCCGGTACGCTCGCCAACAACTCCTCGGCAGACACGGGCGCTTCGGTCGCGAGTTTCCGACGACGGTCACGCTTAGCCCGTGCCCCCGTCGTCTTCTTCTTCGCTTTAGCCTTAGCCTTGCCCACAAACGCCTCCCAGCACCATAAATCACAACTGAGCAGATATTTTAAATCAAAAAGAGCTGGCCGGGCAAAGCCCTAAATCAAAAAGAGCTGGCCGGGCAAAGCCCGACCAGCTCACAAACTTTCCCTCAGCCCTTTATCATCCGCGCGGGAGAAAAGCCAGCAAGGATACCGCAGGGCCCGCCCGCCGGGAGGGGTTTCCTAAGGGCACATCCCGCAGCCGCAAAGCGGCGAGGACGTGCCCGTGGAAACCCCGCAGGCGGTCGGGCCCGGACAGGAACATTACTCTTTCTCGACCGCGCGCATGATCGCCTTGTAGATCTCCATCAGCGGGATGATCAGGAAGGCCAGGCCCAGCGCGGCAAGAACGCCCTTGAGCTCAAGCGTCACAGGACCAAAGAACATCTCGGCAAGCGTCGGCTGCACGGTCACGATCACCGTCAGCACCAGTGCCAGCGCGGCGGAAGCCCACAGCCACTTGTTCTGCTTCTTCATGGCGAACAGCGACGCACGACGGCTGCGCATATTGAAGCAGTGGAAAATCTCGACCATGTTGAGCGTGATGAACGCCATCATCACGCCTTCCTCGTCGGCATTGCCGGCGATCATATCGGCGATGTGGATGTAGCCCATGTCAAAGTACACGCCCACAAAGAAGCTCGCCAGCACCAGCACGGTGATGATCAGGCCCTGGACCACGCAGTCCAGACCCATATGTCCGGCAAAGACGCCGTCCTTGGCGTTGCGCGGCTTGCGCTTCATGATGTCGCCCTCGGCATCCTCCATGCCCAGCGCGAGCGCGGGGAAGCAGTCGGTGACCAGGTTCACCCACAGCAGCTGCACCGGCTGAAAGATGGTAAAGCCGATGAGCGTGGCGATAAACACCGAGAACACCTCGGCAAGGTTGGCCGAAAGCAGGAACTGGATGACCTTGCGGATGTTGTCGTAGATGCGACGGCCCTCTTCGCAGGCACCGATGATGGTGGCGAAGTTATCGTCGGCGAGCACCATATCGGCGACGTTCTTGGTGACGTCGGTGCCGGTAATGCCCATGCCCACGCCGATATCGGCGCGCTTGATGGACGGGGCGTCGTTGACGCCGTCGCCCGTCATGGCCACGATCTGGTCGCGCGACTTCCAAGCCTCGACGATGCGGGTCTTATGCTCGGGCTGAACGCGGGCGTACACGCCGTAG
>CABSZR010000087.1 GCA_902482185.1 uncultured Collinsella sp.
TCTCGGTGCGCGCCTTCTTTTCGCTGGCATTTTCCACGAGCTCCAGGACGCGTGCGACGGTGGACTCGCCAAAGGGCTTGGTGGTGCGCACGTGGATGAGGCCCGTCATGTTGATGCAGCCGCTGATGATATCGTCTCCGGTTTTGGCCGGGCGGGGGACCGACTCGCCGGTAAGGGCGGCGGTGTCGAGCTGTGTCTCGCCCTCGACGATGACGCCGTCGATAGGCACGCGCTCACCGGGCTTGACCACGATCACGGTGCCGACGGCGATGTCATCGGGGAAGACCTGCTCGAGTGTGCCGTCGGGCTGCTCGACGTTAGCGTAGTCGGGCGCGATGTCCATCATGGCACTGATCGACTTGCGGCTCTTGCCCACGGCGTACGCCTGAAACAGCTCGCCGACCTGGTAGAGCAGCATGACGGCGGCGCCTTCGGCCATGTGCGGGTCGGTATCGGGGAAGAGCACCATGGCAAACGCGCCGATGGTCGCGACGGCCATGAGGAAGCTCTCGTCGAAGGCCTTGCCGCGGCGGATGTTATTGAATGCCTTTTGCAGTACGTCGTAGCCGGCAATCAAAAACGGCACGAGGAACAGCACAAAGCTGGCGTAGATGTCGCCCGGGGTGCCGAATGCGGCGGTAAGGGTACCGAGCTCGTCGAGGACGTACACCACGGCAAAAATGCCCAGCGCTACCAGGATGCGGTTGCGCTTATGCTCGAGTGATTCTTTTTTCTTGCGCTTCTTCTTTTTCTTTTCGGGGTCGGCGGTGGCCATGACTCGTATCCTCCCATTTGAATGTATGAACACTCGCTCATATAATTTCGCGAGCAAAGGCCGCGGCAAGCGCGACCTTGCAGGTTGGCGTAACCTGGGCTAGAGAATGATCTCGCAGTCCGGCTCGGCGTCGGCGGTAAACTCCACGACGCGGTCGAGGACCTCGTCGAACTCGGCGTCATCGGCCTCGAGCGTCAACTTCTGGGTCATAAAGTTGACCGAAACGGATTTGACGCCCTCGAGCTTGGCCAACTCGTCCTGAAGCTCGCGCGCACAGTTGGCGCAATCGATCTCATCGAGCTTGTACTGCTTTTTCATGGTGGGTTCCTTTCCCGTTTTTGCGGCTTGGGTGCAGGCCGCGCTGGTACCGTGGTTGGTTGCTATTCGCAGATATGGCTCATGCCCTGGTTGAGCATGGTGTAGACGTGGTCGTCGGCAAGCGAGTAGAGGATATTGCGCCCGTCGCGCCGGAATTTAACCAGGTGCGACTGCTTGAGTGTGCGCAGCTGGTGCGACACCGCGGACTGCGAGGTTTCGGTCGCTTCGGCGATGTCTGCCACGCAGAGCTCGCGGCCCATGAGGGCGTAAAGGATCTTGATACGCGTGGTGTCGCTGAAGACCTTGAACAGGTCGGCGAGGTCGTAGAGAAGCTCCTCGTCGGGAAGGTCCTCGGGCGAGCAGGTGGTGGGGATCACTGGCTCGGTGGCCTCGGTGTCGGGTTTCGTTTCATCAACGCGGATGCTCATTGCAATATCCTTTCATATGAACATGCGCTCATATAACTTGCTTTCGATTATATGAGTGTATGTTCATATGTCAATACAATTTGCGTTAATTTCGATGACTGCTTGCCGCCTCTGCGATTTTCTGTGGGTTGGGAGACATCGACGCAATGCTCGCCAACATATTTCGAGATGTTCGGCTAGCATGCTAAGAAAGCCACCTTGAGAAGCATTAGAACTGTTCATATTTGTACTTTATCGTGTCAAATACCGCGAGAATCAGTTCTTCCTCTACGGGAGTTTCTGCAGAATCAGTTTTATCTAAAGTTATATTGAGCATTGCTGCAGCCAATCTGGCGCATCGGTGGCCGAATAAGTCGAAAAATGTAGGTGGACATCCGCAGAGATCGCCTTTAGAAGAGCGAATTCTCAATTAGATCAATAATCGTGTCGTCTTCCGTGCGGTTTTCATCGATTTTTGCGAACATGTCGCATTCCCAAGCCCCATTGATTTCCTCAGCAAGGGCCCCGACGTGTTGCATGTCGTCGGGTTCGGGCACATCGTTGATGCTCGGGTCATCAGCTTGCGGATATTGGCTTGCAATTTCGCGCTTGGCGGCCTCTTCTTCTTTGAGTGTCTCCAGGACGCGGCGACCGTATTCGAAGTAGCGCCGCAAGACAAATTGACGAAGAGTTTCTTGCAGGATGGCGAAGTTATCCGGGAGTCGACCGGGCCATATCTTCTCGCGAATGCGAATCGCTTCCATGACCCGTTTAAAAGCGGACTGCTTGAAAAACGAATGACGATTAACTGTGATAACGGCATATCCCATGTTTCGCAGCGTGTTTCGGCGCTCCTCGTCAATTGATTGCTGCTCGGGTTCGTCGTGGTAAAAGCCGTTGTATTCGATATCGGTCATCGAATTTTCGAGCAGCGCGTCGAGGTAGAAAACCGTCCGTCGCGTTAGGGCGGCGTATCTTTTGGGGACTGGGATCGGATAATCCGTTTTGATAGCGCGTATGGCTAAGCCACCCATTGACTTGGGCATTGTCAGCATCATGACAAACGCCGTTTCGAGTGGGGAGCGACAGCCTTCGTGTACATAAGAAAGTGCCTTAAGTGCTTTATTAGATCCACGATACCCCGGTGCCTCTGAAAAGAAGGCTCTGAGCTCTTCAACGCTGGTTAGGGCTGGGCGCTCGCGATATTGAGTTTCGTCGGACGTTCCAAGCGCGTAGGAGCCGCAGATTTCAAAGTAATACTCAACGAGCTCCGAAAGGTTGAGGTCGGCTGTTGCTTCTAACGCGCACAGCTTGATATCGACGATGTAGACGTTCGGCTCGAGTTCTAGGTAGCTTTCTGCATCAAACGTATAGCGCGTGCAGTGGCAGATGCAGCCCTTGCGGTGCCTTTTGGCATTATTGGAAAACGTCAGCACATGGATACGTTCAGAATCGACATTCTTTCTGTTGAGCCATGCTCGTGCCGCTTCCAGGTCGGACGTGGTCGGCGCAGACACCCTGATCTTTTCCATAGGTATGGGACCGGTCGCGTAGCTTGCGAGCGAGTTGGCTGTTTGGTATACAGCGCGTGCCGTGGTATGTGACAGAATGATTCCCATACGCGCATGATGGCATAGCGGACGCCGCATACGCCCGAAACTTCGGGCAACGGTATTGGGGCGCGGCTTATCTTCTGCGAACGGTGGGTTTTTGAGCTGTCGTATTGAGGGAGCAGCTTTGGCTGGGGAGGTTTCTGCCGGCTGCCCCTTTTTGATGAACTTTAGTTGCGGATTCGTAGCTTCTAAGCGTTTTTGCCGACCGCTCAGATGCCTCACCAACATAATTTGAGTTATTCGGCCTTATCCTATACAAATGGTGCGATCGCAACGTCCTATTCGAATTGATTCAGGTAGATTTATGGGGCTTGGTTGCGAAATTAAGGCGATTTTAGCTTCGATTGCGGTTCAAGGGGCCTTGACTAGTGGTTCAGCTGGCCGAACAACTCGAAAAATGTAGGTGGGCCAACCTGCCGACTATGTGAAGCACGCGTATTTGCTCGTTTTGATGAAAACTAGGGTGCAGCCATAAGGCTGCGCCCTAGTTTACTGCGTGTCGGTGTGCCCAGACGGATTGCGCTGTGCCTGGCAGGCGCTCCCGCAGATGGATCGGTTATTTCGCGAATAGGTTCTTGAGGTTGAACTCGGCTTGGACGGTGCGGAGCATGAGGTCGGTGTCGTCCAGACCCAGATGCTGCTCGTTGGCATCGGCGGCGAGGGTGCCACGGCGGCGCGCCCAGTTCTCGAGCGCGGCGGGCGCGGACTCGCGGGGGAGCGAGCGCACGTCGGCGTCCAAGCTGCGGCAGATCTGGCGCGAGTCGATGACGATAATCTTGCCGGCGCGGCGTGCCTCGGCGTAACCGTCCAGATGAATTTTGAACCAGCTGTCCTCGAACGCGGCGTTATGCGCCATGTACGGGTACTTCTTCATAAGCTTGAGCAGCTGCTTCTGCAATTCCTTGTTCTCGCGGAAGGGTGTTTTGCCGTCGATGTCGTCCCAGGTGATGTGGTGGATATTCGACAACGGCACATCCTCGCCGCGGTAGATATCGGGCAGGCCGCAGTAGTGTGCCTCGGCGTCATGCGGCACGGCGTCGCTGGTGAGCTCCATGATCTCCCAGCCCACGTTGATGATATAGCCGCGCTCGGGTGCACGGCCGGTGGTCTCGATGTCGATACCGAGCACGGTGCCCTGGATGGGCTTGCGGGCGTAGGCCACGCCGAGCGCGTCGCGGTCGCCGCGGATCTCGCGCATTACCGACGCGGCGGTGCGCTTTTGCATCTTACCGATGGCGGCGCAGGTGTCGGCATCGGACAGGCCGCGCGAAAGCGTCGCGGGCGTCACGTTGCGCAGGCGCGCCTCGCCAATCTGGTCGCACAGGTCGCGGTTGCGGTCAGCCAGGTCGCGCACGGTGGCAAAGTCGAAGCTGGGGTCGCCCTCGGCGGTAAAGTACTCGGTTTCGAGCACCTTAAGGGCCTCTTCGCCCTTCTGGCGCTCGGACTCCATGGCGCCGTGATCGCCATAGATAAACATGGGAATAAACGGCTGGCGCTCGTATTCGAGTGCTTGCGAAACGTTCATATAACTGCTCCTTGGACGGGCCGCGTCGCGCGGCTCGGGTTTGTCGAGTTATGGCGAGATGATAGTTTACCATGGGCAACTATTGGCATCGCGCCTAGGACAACTACAATACCCTAGTTGACCGCTAGGACTTTTACAATGCTGCCGAAAGACACGAAAGGTTCCATCCGTCATGGATTTGCTGATTGATATTCTGCTCGACGCCGGCAAGGACACGCTCTCGCTTGTGCCGTTTTTGTTGGTGACGTATCTGGCCCTCGAGACCTTGGAGCACGTCGCGGGCGACCGCGTTAACGGGGCCATCAAGCGCGCCGGCGCCGCGGGTCCCGTGGTTGGCTCGTTGCTGGGCATGGTGCCGCAGTGCGGCTTTTCGGCCATGGCGGCAACGCTGTACGCCGGTCGCGTCGTGACCTTGGGCACGTTGGTGGCGGTGTTCCTTTCGACCTCCGACGAGATGCTGCCGCTGCTACTTGCCGAGCAGGTTCCCGTGCAGACCATGGCGATGCTTTTGGCTTCGAAGGCACTGATCGCGCTGGTCACGGGCTTTATCGTGGACGCGGCTATCCGCGGCCTTCGTCGTAACGCTCGCGCGCATGCGGCGATTCGCCGTACCGTGCTGGGGACCGCTTCCAATCCGGCTCATGTGAACTGCGCGCACGACGACCATACCGGGGGCGACATCATTGATGAAGTGGCCGAGGCGGGCGTGAGCGCCGATCACATCCATGAGCTGTGCGAGCGCGACCATTGCGGTTGCGATGAAGACGAGGACGAGTACGAACACGGACATGGACACGATCACGGTCATGGGGGCGAGCATGAACACCATGATGGCCACGGTCACTCCCACTCTCACGAGAGCGCGCCCCTCCTGTCGATTATTCGCAGCGCCATCTCGCACACCGTGCAGGTATCGGTATTCATTTTTCTGGTGACGCTGATTCTGGTCGCCGTGCTCGAGACCTTCGGCGAGTCCGCGATCGAGCAGTTCCTGCGTGGCAACGAGACGCTCGCCGTTCTGGGTTCGGCGCTTGTCGGCCTGATCCCCAACTGCTCGGCGAGCGTGGTCATTACGCAGCTGTATCTGGAAGGCGCGCTGCAACTGGCACCGATGCTCGCCGGCACGCTCATTTCCGCCGGCGTGGGCTACCTGGTGCTGTTCCGCACCAACCGCAGCGCCCGCGAAAACGTCCTGTTCCTGATCATGATGTACGTCATCGGTGCCGGCTGGGGCCTCATCCTCTCCGCCGTTGGCCTTTAAGTAGATTATTGGGACATGTCTTACGATCTACCCCTGTGACCAGGGCATTTCCGCTGCCAAAACAAAAAGGTAGATTTCCGGGCATGTCCCGAAAATCTACCTTGGTTAGCGCAGCAGCTCGGTGAGGTTGCGCTTAAAGCGGGCCCGGTCTTCGCTGGTAAATGCCGCCGGACCGCGAGTGCGACCGCCGGCGCGGCGCACCTTCTTTTCCTCGTGGCGAATAAACAGTTGCATGTCGATGGTCGCCTTATCGTAGACGCGCCCGCGCACGCCGATGGCGGCGGCATCGCGCCCGAGCACCATGCTCGCCAAGCCAATGTCCTGCGTCACGACTACGTCGCCCGCCTGCAGGCGTTCGACAATGGCAAAGTCGGCGCTGTCGGCGCCCACGCTCACATCGAGCGTCGTGACCCAAAATCCGCGTCGCGCATGCTCGACGTCGCGCGGATCGTTGCGGCGAATGTGGCGTTCCAGGTTCTGTGTGCTGTTGCCGGC
>CABSZR010000088.1 GCA_902482185.1 uncultured Collinsella sp.
ACCCGGTGAGCTGGGTGGTCGCCCTGGTCGTGATGGTCGCGACGTATTTTGTCGAGGTGCTGATCGATAACACCTTTGCCCGCAGCACCTGGCGCAGCTGCTTTAAGCTCGGATGGAGCGTGGCGCTGGTGTTTGGCCTGCTCAACCTTATGCCCATTCTCGTCGACGTGTTTATTTAGGAGGCGGCATCCATGGATCATAAAATGTCGCGCTCGCCGTGGGTTATTCATTACGACGGCTCGAGCTGCAACGGATGCGATATCGAGGTGTTGGCCTCGCTCACGCCGCTGTTCGATGCGGAGCGCTTTGGCGTGGTCAACACCGGCAACCCCAAGCATGCGGATATCTTTTTGGTAACGGGGTCGGTCAACGCTCAGAACCTGCCCGTCGTGCGCCAGATCTACAACCAGATGCTCGAGCCCAAGTGCGTGGTGGCCTGCGGTATCTGCGCGTGTTCGGGCGGTGTGTTCCGCGATGCCTATAACGTGATCGGCGGCGTGGACCGCGCGATTCCCGTGGACGTATACGCGCCCGGGTGCGCCATTCGTCCCGAGACGGTGATTGATGCCATCGTGGAGGCGTGCGGCATCCTGGACCAGAAGGAGGCCGTGATGCGCGCCGGCGGCGATCCGCTCACCGTGGGCGGCGCCGCTACCTGGGACGGTGGCGTTGAGCTGGGCGAGGACGGGTTTGTGGCAGTTACGGGGGCTGGCGACACGCCCGCTGGGACGCCCGCCGCGCCCGTCGCTGCAAAGGAGGCCGAGTAATGCAAAAGGCTATCTATACCACCGTTGGGATCGACGAGCTCCTGTCGCATGTCCAGGCGCTCAAGGGCGTCGGCGCGCGCTTTGTGCAAATGCATGCCGAGCGCAACGTCGACGACGGCACGTATCGCCTGGTCTATACGTTTATCAACGTTCGTGCTGCACAGGAGCAGATCGCTCAGGATGGCAGCTATGCGATCGAGAACCTGGTGGTTGAGGGCATCGACCAGTACCAGGAGATTCCGTCCATCAGCTCGTACTATCCGGCGGTGTTCCCGTTTGAAAATGAGGCCCACGACCTATTTGGTCTTGCCATCACCGACATGCAGGTTGACTTTAACGGCTTTTTCTACCAGGTCTCGACCGCCGAGCCCATGAGTGTAATCACGCCCGAGGTAAAGGCCGCACGCGAGAAGGCCATGAAGGTCCGTGCCGCCGCAGAGGCCAAGGCGCGCAAGGCTGCGGCCGAAAAGGCTGCCGCTGCCACGGCCACTGCGGGGGAGGGCGCCGCAGGTGCCGGCGATGCTGCGGGCGCTGCCGTCGCTCAGCCCGCTGCGGCTGCCGGCTCCGATGCTCAGCATGACGAGGCTGTTGCGAAGGCCGCGCTCAAGGCTGCCGAGATGGAGGCAAAGCTCGCCGCCATGGATCCCGAGAAAGCGGCCAAGGTCCGCGCGGCGCTTGCCGCCAAGGCTGCCCGCGACAAGCAGAAAAAGGAGGCGTAAGGTCCATGGCACATCGCTCCGTTATTCCGTTTGGCCCGCAGCACCCGGTGCTGCCCGAGCCGCTTCATCTGGACCTGGTGATCGAGGACGACCGCGTCATCGAGGCAATTCCGCAGATCGGTTTTGTGCACCGCGGCCTCGAGAAGCTCACCGAAAAGCGCGATATGCATCAGTTTGGCTACATCGCCGAGCGCATCTGCGGCATCTGCGCCGTGGGCCACAGCTACGGTTATGCCAGCGCCTGCGAGCGTATGCTCGACATCGTGGTGCCCGGCCGCGTGCAGTATATCCGCACCATTCTGCACGAGCTTTCGCGCATTCACTCGCATTTGCTGTGGCTGGGCCTGCTCGCCGATGCCTTTGGCTTCGAGGCGCTGTTCTATCGGTCGTGGACCCTGCGCGAGCAGATTCTCAAGATCTTCGAGAGCACCTGCGGAGGCCGCGTGATCCTTTCGATTAACGAGATCGGCGGCCTTAAGCATGACATCGAGGACTCCGAGCTGGCGGGTATTGTCCAGACGCTTGATGCCATGCGCCCCGACTACGAGGCCCTGGTGCATACGTTTTTGGACGACAATAGCTGCGGCGAGCGCCTGCATGGCGTGGGCATGATCAGCAAGAAGGACGCGCTGGAGCTTTCGATGGTCGGCCCGTTCGGTCGTGCCTCGGGCGTGGATTATGACGTGCGCATGTTTGGCGACGGTGCCTATGCGGACTTGGCTGCGTTTGAGCCCATCGTTGCTAGCGATGGCGACTGCTATGCCCGCTGCCAGGTGCGTTGTGCCGAGGTCACGCAGGCCATGGACATTATCAAGGAGCTTGTCGGCAAGATTCCGCACGACGGCATTGGCGGGCGTACCAAGCTCACACCGGCCGACGGCGCGTGCGGCGAGGTTGTGATTGAGCAGCCGCGCGGCGAGGCGTACTACTATGTGCGCGGCAACGGCACCAAGAACCTGGACCGTTTTCGCGTGCGCACGCCGACGTCGCAGAACCTTGCGGGTCTGACACATGCGCTGCAGGGCGTGCTCCTTGCCAACGTGCCCATGATTATCCTGACCATCGACCCCTGCATTAGCTGCACGGAAAGGTAGGCGCGGCATGAGTTTACTGACATTTGCCAAGACGGCCTTAGGTTCTATGGTCAAGCAGCCGGTCACGGTGTGCTATCCGCAGGAGAAGCTGGCGGCGCCCGAGCGCTTGCGCGGGCACATCGTTAACGACATGGACGTGTGCATTTGCTGCGGCATGTGCGCGCGTCGCTGCCCGGCGGGCGCGCTCGCGGTCGATCGAAAGGGCGGAACGTGGTCGATCGATCCGTATGCCTGCGTGGTATGCGGCGAGTGTATCGAAAGCTGTCCCAAACACTGCCTGACTATGGACACCGCCCGCACCCCAGTCGCAGCGAACAAGACTCCCACGGTAGAAACTAAGTCGGAGTAGCGCTGGAATTGAGCTGGAATAGGGGCCGGCAGGGCAAAAATGCCCCATCGGCCCCGCGCGTGAACGCGCGGCTAAGCCTCCGCGAACAAAACTATGCCGGTTTACTACGATAAATCGCCTACCCTCAACCACACCGCATTTGGCAAAACAAAAACCGCAGGTAGACGGCTCGCAGTTTTGCGAAAAAGTCGCGCGTGATCGGCGACCTCGTTTTTATCGTAGCAATCCGGCATAGTTTTGAAATGGCACCATATCCGTAACAGCCTTTGATCCCCCCCGGGACGGAGGAAAACGGATCATTTTGGCCTTGCGAGGGCTGCCACGTGACCCGTCTGCCACGAAATGGGCCCATCTACTACGTTTAAGCCGCTGCCCTCAACCATGGCAAGTAATGCGAAATAAAAACCGCAGGTAGAGCACCTGCGGTTTTTCATGAAGCGCGGTTATGGTCGGGGGTACCGGACTAAACGTAGTAGATGGGCTAGTTTTCTGGCGAGCGCCATCGACTGCTCCCTCGGGGATGGAGGAAAACGGGCCCTTTTGTCCCGTCAATCTTGAATCGCACCCGTTTTCCTGCGAAAACGCCGTGTCTCAACTTTGGTGAGACATTTGTCTCACGCCCAAAATAGAATCTGGAACATGTGTCACCTGCCCAAATTGTGTCTCATTTCGTAACTTTAGGCTGTTGCAAGGTCTGAGACCGCGAGAAGGGAGACGCGATGAGTAAGTACACGAGGTGCCTCTTGTCGGTGATACTAGCCGTAGTGCTAGTGCTGCCGGCTGCAGCATTCGCCATGCTGCCCGAGGCCAACGCCAGGTCCAGCACCGGAATGGACGGACCGACGGTGAGCGGAAAGATAGTCGACCCTGACACCACCGGCCGCTGGCAATACTGGGCGTCGGGCGCCGAGCAGGAGCACCAGACGACACGTTACGTAGGCCGAATCTGGACGGACAAGACGGTCGAGCCCGCGCAGGATGAAAAGTCTGACTTTGTGACGACGCTTTCCACGATCTCTTCGACTTCTGATACAACGTCGCTGGTTACTAAGCCGCTCGATATCGTGATGGTGCTGGACGCCTCCGGGTCGATGGGTGATGACATGGGTGGCAGCGATTCGACCAAACGCATCGACGCACTCAAGGCAGCTGCCAGTTCCTTTATCGACACCATCGCCGAGCAAAACAAGAGCATTAAAGATCCGAGTAAGCAGCATCAGGTTGCCATCGTTAAGTTCTCGGGTGCAAAGAAAGACGAGCCCGGCAACGATACGTATCGCGATCGCGGATACACGCACAACTATTCGCAGGTTATGAAGAGCCTGAAGTCGTGTGTCGATAGCGCTGCGACGGAACTTAAGGATACGGTCGGCCGCATCAAGCCCGCCGGCGCCACGCGGGCTGATTACGGCCTTGAGCTTGCTCGCGACATGTCGGGCCGCGAGGATGCCCAGAAGGTAGTTGTGTTCTTTACGGATGGCACGCCCACAGACTTCAGTGAATTCAACTCTACGGTTGCCAACAATGCCATAGCCGCCGCCAAGAAAATGAAGGAGAAAGGCGCTACGGTCTACACCATAGGCATCTTTGATGGCGTGAATCCCGCTGCCGATCCTACGAACTACTGGACGAGCAACGAAAACAAGTTCATGCACGCCGTGTCGAGCAACTATCCAAACGCCACGTCCTACACAACCAATAGTCTTGGTAAGCGCACCGAGAATTCCGACTTCTACAAGGCTGCGTCGAATGCCGATGAGCTCAAGAAGGTGTTTGATGATATCTCTGCCTCTATCACCTCGGGCAAGGGCTCTCCCACTCAGATCGAGGATGGTTACGACGAGAGCAAGTCCGGCTACATCACCTTCAGTGATGAACTGGGCGACTTTATGCAGGTCGATGCGTTTGTCAGCGCTCAGATTAATGGCGTCACCTTTGATGGGGCGACCAAGACCCCCAAGGGCAATACGGACACGTACGAGTTTTCGGGCTTGGCCAAGGACCTGGTTATCACCGTTGAGCGCTCTGCCAACGCGCAGCAGGGCGATATCGTGACGGTTAAGATTCCCGCATCGCTGATTCCGCTGATCCGCTATCACGTGGACATGAAAAATGGGATCTTTGAGCGCACATCGCTCGGCGACATCAAGCCTATTCAGATTAAATACACTTCGAGCGTCAAGGACGAAGCACGCAACAACCTGTTTACGCCCGATAAGGTGCTCAAGAAGTATATCGATGACCACAAGGACGCCGACAACCAGACGGTCTCCTTCCTGGCCAACAAGTGGTCGGGCGGCGAGCTGGGCGATGTTGTCGCCGAGTTTGAGCCCGCCGATACCAACAGCTACTATTACTTCCAAAAAATCACGCCTATCTACACGGACAAGGAATGCACCCAGCGCGCGACGGTAAAGCCGCAGGGCAACGACGTCTATTACTACAAGGACGAGTTTGTGGCGATGGGCGCAAACGGCAAGCCGAAGGACGACTATGCCGTTGTGGAGTTTGAGGGGCGCGAGATCGCCAGCTACGACGGCGCTCTGGTCAAAGATGACGGCTATTGGTCCTTTAATACGGGAACCGCGCGCTTGGCCTATATCGACCAGCTGCATACCACCAAGGACGATGTGGAGGCGAACGGCAACAAGACCGAGACCGCGCGCGACGTGCTTAACCCCAGGTGGAATGACCTTTCCTCCGTTGCGACTTCCACGCACGTGCATTCGCACCTGGGCAACAACGGCAAGATTATCTTTAGCCTTGCAACCAAGCCGATAACGGTGGATACCAAGACTGACTTTGGTCTGACCAAGGTGCTCGAGGGCCGCAAGTGGGCGGATACGGATGCGTTTGAGTTTGAGCTGACGTCCGAGAATAATGCCCCGATGCCTAAGTCCGCGACCGCGAAGGTGACCCAGCCCGATCCGGGTGATAAGGGCAAGGCCGCCGTCAACTTTGGAAAGATTACCTACGAAGAGCCGGGTGAGTATACCTATGAGGTCCGCGAGGTTAGTGGCAAGCTGGGCGGCATCACCTACAGCGATAACGTTGCCACGTTCAGGGTGACTGTGACGGTTAACGCCAAGGGCGAGCTTAAGGCCGACGTTGAAAAGACCTCGGGTGAGACTAAGTTCACGAACACCTATAGCGCCAAGACGGAAACCCCGCTGACTCTTGAGGCTACCAAGACGCTCACGGGGCGCCCGATGGCCGACGGCGAATTCAAGTTTACGTTGGGCTACGCGGGGCACGACGAGGTCCTGCTGAACGCAACCAACAAGAGTGGCAAGGTTGAGTTCGGTCCGCTGACGTACACGACCAAGTCGCTTGCCAAGCTTGTCGAGGAAGACAAGGCGTCGTTTGACGCCCGCGCAGACAAGCCCACGTGGACCATTCATTACATT
>CABSZR010000089.1 GCA_902482185.1 uncultured Collinsella sp.
ACCCCTCTGCGCTCCATGCGGCTCGACACGCCTAACACGCACGGTACGGGCTGCACGCTCTCCTCGGCCGTAGCAGCTTTTCTCGCCCATGGATTGCCTCTGGACGAAGCGGTCGTCTGCGCCAAGGAGTACATCAATGCCGCAATCATCGCCGGAGCCGAATACGAAATCGGCAAGGGTCACGGCCCTGTGCACCATTTCTTCAACTTCTGGGAATAAGAGCGGGGCAGTACACCGAAACGGCGGAAATATTGTGCGAAGTGGGGATATTTTATGAAAATATCCCTATTTTTGCTTATTCAAACAATGTACAAAACACGAAGAGATATGTCAATGGTTTTCAAATTCCGAATGTTGAGCGATGAAAACGACCATTTCGTCCGCGACTACGAGGTGCCGTACGATATGACGCTGCTCGGGTTTCATGAGTTCATCACGCGTTCGCTTGGCTATGAAGAGGGGATGTCTTCGTTCTTCACGGCCGACAAGCAGTGGAACCGGTTGCGCGAATTCACGCTGATGGACATGGGAGATAATTCAGAGGACGCTCCTCTGCCGATGGCGGACATAACGCTCGGTCAGTTGATTCACAACAATCGCGACCGGCTGATCTACCAGTTCGACCTCATGGGCGACCGGGCGTACTACCTCGAACTGACCGAAGCCAAAAAGCCGGAGCAAGGGATGGAATATCCGCGCGTAGCTTTCGAGCACGCCCCGGCTCCCGATCAGTTCGATCCCGACGCCAATGAGTCGGAAGGCTCTATTTTCGAGGAGATGATGGGCGACTTCAGTTCGTTCGAAGGCGACGACAATTACAGCGACGATGACTGACAAGCGGCTCGTCGTTTTGGTCGGCGCAACGGGGTCGGGTAAAACGGATCTGAGCATTCGCCTGGCAAAGCATTACCGGGCGCCGATCCTTTCGACCGATTCCCGGCAAGTGTATAGGGGAATGCCGATCGGTACAGCACAGCCCACGAATGAACAATTAAAAGCCATTGAACACCATTTTATTGCCACACTCGACATACAGCAGGACTTCAACTGTGGGCAATACGAAGTGCAGGCGCTCGAACTGCTTCGGCAACTGTTCGTACGGCACGATACGGTAATCGCGGTCGGAGGATCGGGATTGTATGTGAAGGCTCTTTGCGAGGGGATGGACGACCTGCCGGAAGCCGACCCGGAATTGCGGAGAACACTCCGACAGCGACTTGCGAATGAAGGCCTCGAATCGCTGGGCGAAGAGTTGAAGCGGCTCGATCCGGTTTATTATGCGCAGGTCGATCGGAGCAATCCTGCACGTGTCGTGCGGGCATTGGAGGTATGTCTGCAAACCGGACGTCCCTATTCGGAACAGCGGACAAAGCCCCGACGCGAACGGAACTTCCGAATCCTTAAAATCGGAACCGACGTTCCCCGTGCCGAACTCTACGGGCGAATCGATCGCCGCGTGGACGAAATGCTGGCAGAAGGACTGGAGGTCGAAGCCCGTCGGCTCTATCCCTACAAACACCTGAACGCCCTGCAAACGGTAGGGTATAAGGAGTTGTTCGCCTACTTCGACGGACGATGCAGCCGCGACGAGGCAGTGGAGCTTATCAAACGAAACACGCGCCGCTACGCCAAACGGCAGCTCACCTGGTTCCGCCGCGACCCGGAAATCTTCTGGACCCCACCCGGCGACACTGATAAAATCATAGCATATATCGACGGGACGTTGTAAATCAGTAAATTTTTGTTACTTTTGTCCCGTCTTTTTCCGAAGACGGCTGCTCGGATGGTGGAATAGGTAGACACGCCGGACTTAAAATCCTGTGGCCAGCAATGGCCGTGCGGGTTCGATTCCCGCTCCGAGTACGGACCGACCGCTAATCGCAAGATTAGCGGTCGGTTTTATTTTCACAGACCACAATCTGACGTCATACAGAGAGCGATACGTTTTCGACCGGGTTTCAACTTTCAAACGATTGCCGACCGTACGATAAATTTTCGGACAACAACAACCTTGTTTTAACTTTTAATAAGGAAAAGCGATATACTACCAACCTATATCTACCGGGAAATAGATTTTAGCCCTTGCCATATTTATTTAGAAGCAAGAAATTTGCAATTAAAAATATTTAGCTATCTTTGCCACACAATCCGACAACCGATCATCCGATCGGTTTCATCACCCACTTAATATATCCAACATTTTATTCGGACAAATATGCAAGACCTTAAAGCACTTGAAGGCAAGAGTCTGGCTGAATTGCGTGAAATAGGCAAGGCACTGGGAATCCCTCACCTTATGATGAAAAAAAAGGACCTTATCGAAAAAATTCTGAATTTCACGCAGGACAGAGGCGTTGCGGATACCGAAACGCAACAAAGCCCCGCCGAAGCTCCCAAGAAAACCCGTCGGCCGCGTATTGCCAAGACGGAATCCACTCAGGCCTCCGTCGAAATACGGGAGCAACCCGCCGCACAGACCACGACGACACCGACTCCCGCAGCGCCAAAAGAGGGCGGTAAACGCCGTGGCCGTCCCTCCCGCAAGGAACAGGCCGCCCCTTCATTCGCAGACACAGATACTTCCAAACCAGAGATAAAAAAAATCGCCCTGGACGGCGAAACGTGTCCAGGAATGCACGAGGAACCGCAGACACTCCCCACAACGCATCCAACGGAAGAGATCATTACCAAAGACGATTTTGCGGGAGAAATCGCCGGTGAAGGCGTTCTGGAGGTAATGCCGGACGGCTACGGGTTCCTGCGCTCGGCAGACTACAACTACCTGAACTCCCCGGACGACATCTACGTTTCTCCTTCACAGATCAAGCTCTTCGGACTGAAGGCGGGCGACACGGTGACCGGCACGATCCGCCCGCCCAAAGAGGGCGAGAAGTATTTCCCGCTGGTGCGCGTGACGGACATCAACGGACTGGAACCGGAGTACATCCGCGATCGCGTACAGTTCGAATTCATGACCCCGCTTTTCCCGAGCGAAAAATTCTGTCTCACGGGCAACGGCCACAACAACCTCTCGTGCCGCATCGTGGATCTCTTCTCGCCGATCGGCAAGGGTCAGCGTGGCTTGATCGTGTCCCCGCCCAAGGCCGGCAAGACCACAATCCTCAAGAAGATCTGCCAGTCTATCTCGATTAACAACCCCGAGGTGCACCTCATCTGCCTGCTCGTCGACGAGCGCCCCGAAGAGGTCACCGATATGCAGCGCTCCATCAAGGGCGAGGTCGTGGCCTCGACCTTCGATATGCCCGCCGACAACCACACTCGTGTGGCAGAGCTCGTCATCGAGCGCGCCAAGCGCATCGTGGAGCTGGGCGGCGATGTCGTGGTGGTGCTCGACTCCATCACGCGTCTTGCCCGCGCCTACAACTTGGCGGCGCCCGCCTCGGGCCGCATCCTTTCGGGCGGCGTCGATTCGGCGGCACTGTATCCGCCCAAGCGCTTCCTGGGCGCAGCCCGCAATATCGAGAACGGTGGCTCGCTCACCATCCTGGCCTCTGCCCTCATCGACACCGGCTCCAAGATGGACGAGGTCATCTTTGAGGAGTTCAAGGGCACCGGCAACATGGAGCTCAAGCTCGACCGCGACCTGGCTGACCGCCGCATCTTCCCGGCTATCGACCCCGTTGCCTCCGGTACGCGTAACGAGGACCTGTTGGTTGACGAGCAGATGCGTCCGTTTGTCTTTGGCCTGCGTCGCATTCTTGCCGGCATGAACAACACCGAGCGCGCAGCTGCGTCGTTTATCAAGGGTCTTAAGGGCACCAACACCAACCAGGAGTTCCTGGTGCGTTCGGCCAAAAAGCACAGCGACTACGAGCAGACGTTCTAGGTTGTCATCCACACGCAGCGATAGTCATCAATGCAATAAAGGGTCGGGGCTTTGAGCCTCGGCCCTTTTCTATATCGCCGCTCCGCGCTTATTTTTGACCATAAGACTGGCAAGCAGCAGGTTTCCCGTTTCAATCCGACATCGTCGCTTGCAATCGACAGGGCGGTTTCGCATAATAGCTTTTAAGCTTCGCGACGGATAACGCAGATGAAACGAACCATATACCGTTGCTTTGGGGCATAGCCCCGCTTCATCTTCTCTCGCGCAGCCAACTGAATGATGCGATTTGGGTGCTGGAAGATGGGGAGAGCTCATGGCTTCTTCTGATGCAACACAACGAGCAGTCCTTGCCGGACTTTCGTGCGGGATCGGCCTGGCCGCCCCCGTGGTTATGTATGCCGCGATGCTGCCGTTTTCGTCGGTGAACGAGACGGTCGTGGCGGGTGCGGTTCCCTTCGCCGTGGGCGCGGTGGCGGGCGTGGGCATCTATGCCGCCTCGCTGGGTATCTCCGAGTATCGTGCGCAGCGTGAAGAGCGTCTGTTCCAGCCCGATGCCATGGGCGGTGCCGCCAATCTCAATCAGCATCAAAGCGAGTTCAAGACCGCCTCGATTTCAGCTCAGCAGCAGGATGCGACTCCTTACGCTGCGGCTTCTGATTCTCAGGCTCAGGCGGAGCAGTCTACCTCGGCATTCCTTTCCGGCCTGACTGGTGCGTTCCAGCGCCGTCATGCCGATGATGGTGTCCCTACCATCGCTCGAGCCGCAGATGCTATGGACGAGGACGAGGCTTGGTCCATGATCGACAGTATGCTTGACGACGATTCGCCGGTGAGCTGCGACCCTGCACACTCGCGCGACGTCTATCAAGTCGCCATCGACGAGCTCACCAACGGCGGGCAGACCGGCTCCTTCAATCGCGACGACATCGCCGCCGCGGCACGCGCCGTGTCTGGCTCCCAGGCCGCCCCTGCGGGCAGCACGGCGGCTTTCGTGGCACTCGTCGCCAACGCGGCAGCCAATAACGCCTACAGCGCTACCTCGGCGGACGCGAACGCTTCTGCCGACAATTCGTACGTTGATGAAGCCATGGCCGCGGACGAGGAGCCCGTTGCCGCCCGCCGTGCCGCCGAGAGCTCGCTTTGGGGCGCTCCTGCTCAGCAGCAGGCGGCTGAGGCTGCGCCGTACAATGCAAACCTCGCCAGCATGCCTATCATCTCCGGTGCCGCGGACATCGATCTCGATGACCTCGATGAGCCTGCAGCCATCACCGCATCGATTGATGCCCAAGATCGCATCGACACCGGCGACCTTCCGGATGCCTCGCTCGAGGTTGATGTTCCCATGGCCGATTACTCGGGCCACGAGGACATGTGGGCCGCCGCCACCGCGATTCTGGATGAGATTGACGAGCCCGCTCCTGTTGCAGCCCCCGCTCACGTCGCTGCCCCTCAGTCTGCTGCCCCCGCCTATGTCGGCCGTCACAGCGCTGTGTTCCCCGAGGATACTGCTCGTATCTCGCGCGAGAGCATCGAGCGGGCCGAGGCTATTGCCGCCGGCATTATGGAAAACCGTCGTCACGAGCGCGTTAATCAGATCCTCGAGGAAGAGATCGAGCGCCTGCAGTCCTCTACCGCCAAGCGTACGGGCCGTGCCTACCTGAGCGTTATCGAGGGCGGTACCGCTAGCTTCGCACCGCTCCGCGCGGAGGCATAACTTCTGCATGGTTAAGATCAATCGAAAATGGGCGGTCGTGACCTGCCTGATGGCGCTCTTGATCTGGGGCAATTCGCTGGTTCCCGGCTCGGGGTCGGGCTCGCTGAGCCTAACGGTCATGGAAGCTATCCGCGGTTTCCTGCACAGCGTGGGACTTCCATATGAATGGGTGACCAACTTTGTTGTTCGCAAGTGCGCGCATTTTACCGAGTATATGGTGCTCGGCATCTTGGCAACGCACGCCTTTGATTTTGAGGGCCGGCGCACCTTTGACGTGCTGCTGCCCACGGCGGTGTTCCTGCTGCTGATTCCCTCGATCGACGAGACGATTCAGCTCTTTGTGCCGGGACGCGCCGGCATGATCACCGATGTGATGATCGACTGCTGTGGAGCGGCAACGGGCGTTGTGCTCCGATATCTACTACGATCGCTCATATGTGCCAAAAAGGCCGCCTAGGACGTATGCTTGGTGCTAGGCGGCCTTTTTTATTAGAGGGCTTATATAGGGCGTGGTGGCGTCGTTCCGTAGGTTGGATTTGCCGGGCGCGCCACGCCCTGTGGGTGCGTCTGTTACTGAAGCGCCTGAGCGCCCAGGGCCAGGCAGCCCATGATGCCCTGCTTGCCCTCAAGGCTGTTGTTGACAATATAGGTATCGATGTCGTTGACCTCGGGCGTGACGATGTAGTTGTTGAGCGCCTCGGCCGTCTTGGCGCGCGCGAGCTGCACGATGGGGGTGTGGTCGCCCACGCCGCCGCCAATGATGATG
>CABSZR010000090.1 GCA_902482185.1 uncultured Collinsella sp.
TGCTCTTCGGCTCGTGCGGAATCTACGAAAACCTTGCGCCTGGCCTTCGGCGGCGCGGCCTGCGGCGACTTTGGGGCAGCCCGGTTTTCCGTTGAGCGACGCCCCCACGCATAATCCTTATGTCGGTGGGCTGATGTGTTGCGTCCCTGAGGGCTACAAGGTTGAAATGAAGGTGGACAGGCGGCGGAGGCCTTCGTCCAGGTTTTCGTCGGAGACGCAGTAGCTTAGGCGGATGTGGCCTTCGGTGCCGAAGCAGTCGCCCGGGACTAGGGCTACGTTTGCTTCTTTGATGGCTTTGATGCAGAAGTCTTCGCTGGTTAGGCCGAACTTTTTGATGCTCGGGAAAGTGTAGAAGGCTCCTGCGGGCTCTACTACGTCGAGGCCCATGGCGTCTAAGGCTGCGAGTACGCGTTCGCGACGGGCTCGATAGACTTCGAGCATGGGGGTTGGGTCGACGGTGAGGGCTCGGGCTGCGGCGTCCATCTCGAAGGAGACGGCGCTCGATACTAGGTATTGGTGAGCTTTTGCGATCTCGGCGATGACGGGGGCTGCGGCTGCGAGCCAACCTAAGCGCCAGCCGGTCATGGCCCAGGGCTTGGAGAAGCTCTCGATAACTACCGTCTGATCGCGAAGCTCCGGGTGACGCTGGGCAAAGCGCTCGTAGCCATCCACATAAACCAGGCGGTTGTATACGTCGTCGCAGACCACGTAGATGCCCGCCTGCTCCGCCACGCGCGCCACGGCGTCGAGCGACGCCGCGTCGAGGATGCAACCCGTGGGATTGTTGGGCGAGCAGATGACGATGGCCTTAGTCGCCGGTGTCACGCAATCACGAAGTGCGTCTTCGTCAATCTGGAATCGTGCAGGCTCTGTATCCAAAAAGACCGCTTTGGCATGATTGGCCACGACGATGCTCTCGTACAGGCCAAAGGCAGGCGTGGGGATGATGACCTCGTCGCCGGGGTTGAGCATAGCCATGAATGTTGCCGACAGGGCCTCGGTCGCACCGTCGGTCAGGATGACCTCATCGGCGGAAAACGTAAGGCCCGCGTCCCCCATGTAGGCAGATAACGCCTCACGCAGGGCGGGGCGCCCGTTGTTGGGCGGATAGTGCGTGTCACCGCGGTCCAGTGCGGCGGTCACCTCGGTGCTAATCACATCGGGCGTGGGAAAATCGGGCTCGCCAAGCGCAAGCGCGATGCACCCCGGGTGCTGGGCGGCGAGCGCGTTGATTCGGCGGATACCGGAGGGCTTGAGCGTGGCAAGCGAGGTATTCATGGGCAGTCGCATGGCGTTCCTTTCGTAAGGGTTGCACTAGGATAGCGCGGCGGGGCGCCGCCGGACGGTGTAACCTAAACGGAAACCAACCGGAAAGGAGGCAGCATGGAGCCGACCGCGCGCAGCGATGTACCAAAAACGCTGCAAACCATTGCGTATATCAGCATTCCCAATAGTGCCGATCTTGAGTTTTTGCTCTGGGACCTGCAGGATGCCATCGCCGCCTATGCACAGCTTTCCGGCACCGCACTCCCCCGCCCGGTCGACTTGAAGGCAAATGACGCCGGCAGCGTTGCCGATGGCATCGTGCTGGCCATTGAAGATGTGGCTGACGATGAGACGTTGACAGCCATCGAGCAGGCGCTTGAGCGCTTTGGCGGTACGGGAACGCGCGTCTATGCCGCGATTCGAGCCGCACAAGAGAGCACTGAGCAGGCGCGTGGGACCGCCGTTCGCCTGCACAAGGCATGTGAGCGCCATGACCAATTGTGGTGTGGCGGCGTTGCCATCTGCGCCGGCAGCGGCATCGCAGCGCTTCGCCACTCCCCGCGCATGGGCCTCTTGCGCCGACCGTTTTCGGAAGCGATGGACAAGCTCGTGGGCGCCGTTCGCATGGGGTGTTCCGTCGAACACGCGCAGAAGCTCGGTGGCGCCGCAACGGGTGGCGTCGACACCGACGGCATGGTGCGCGCCACGTCTGCGCTGCCCACACCGATCTGGCACGCCGTTATGAGGCATCTTGCCGAGCACTCAAACTGCTAAATCGAAAAAGCCTGCCAATCAACGGCTTCACTCCAGCGCTCGACAAGGCGTTCCAGACGCCACGCCGCATTGGCGGGACTTGTCGACGGCAGAACGATGGCCGGCAGCCCGGTGCGCTCTTGTAGATAGCGCTTGTAGAGCCGGCCAGCTGTACCACCGTTGCATATCACCTGCTCAATGGGAGCTGCGCCGGTAATGCGCTCGATATGTGCCGGCACAACGTTACGAATGCTCGCATCGCTCGAGCCCTTAATGTCGCAGCTCTCGATCACGTCCCACAGGGCCACGCCGCCGTTCAGCAGCATAGCCCGCTTGGCGGCAATCGAGGCGTCAAGCGTCACGGGCTCGCCGCTCGCCAAAGAGTCTCCCTCGTTGGGCGGCACGGGCGCACCAAGGCACGCGGCCATCACGCGCCAAAAGCGGTTCTGCGGATTGCCATAGTAGAAGGCATTGGCACGCGAGAGCACCGAGGGAAACGACCCCAGCACCAAAACGCGCGAGCGTTCGTCAAACACGGGCTCAAACCCATGCTCAATATGCTGATAGCCCTCGTCCGGCGCAGTCATGAATTAGGCCCTCAGCAGATAACGCACCTCATAGGGCGCAAGTTCAAGGGAGCCCGTCAGCTCGACCGTGGGCGCATCGTCGGCAAGCAGGTCGACGAAGGGGCCGCTGAGTTCGCCGGCTCCAAAGGTGTAGGGCTCGTTCACGGCATTGACCGCCACGAGCACCGTCGCGTCGTCGCAGGCGCGCTCGAACAGCAGCTGCTTGTTCTGGATCGCCACGTTGCGATAGGCACCGTAGTTGAGGGCACGGGCCGCCGCGTCGTTTGCCGAGCGTAGGTGCGCCAGCTGCGTGACAAATGTCGTCAGCTCGTTGGGCGCGGGCTCATCGAGCGCAGGACGTAGCGCCCAATCGCCATCGGGGCCGCCCTTTTCGCCGGCAATCCCCCACTCGCTGCCGTAGTAGACGCACGGAATGCCCGGCATGCCAAAGAGCATGCCATAGGCGGGGCGCAGGCAGGACTTGTCGGTAAGGATGCTCGCCAGGCGCGGCACGTCGTGGTTGTCGACAAACGACAGCAGATGCTTGCCGCGATAAATGCACCACGGGTCGCCGCCAAACTGACGGTGCAACGAATGGGCGATCTCGAACATGTTGACCGAGTTAAAGCTAGAGTACAGACCCTTGTAGCACTCGTAGTTGGTGCAGGAGTCGAGCATCTCGTCGTTGACGATCTGGTTGTAGTCGCCGTGGAGCGTCTCACCAATCAGCACAAAGTCGGGCTTGAGCTCACGGGTAAAAGTATGCAGGCGGCGCATAAAGTCGCGGTCGAGCATATAGGCGACGTCCAGGCGCAGACCGTCGACGCCAAAGACCTCGGCCCAGTGACGCACAGACTCAAGCAGGTAATCGACCACGGCGGGGTTTTGCAAGTTGAGCTTCACGAGCTCAAAATGGCCCTCCCAGCCCTCGTACCAAAAGCCGTCGCCGTAGCACGAGTCACCGTCAAAGCTGATGTGGAACCAATCCTTGTACGGAGAGTCCCACTTACGCTCCTGCACATCGCGGAAGGCCCAAAAGCCACGACCGACGTGGTTGAAGACGGCATCGAGTACCACGCGGATGCCATGGGCATGCAATGTCTCGCACACGGCGGCAAAGTCGGCATCCCCGCCCAGGCGGCGGTCGATATGGCGCAGACTGCGCGTATCGTAGCCGTGGCTATCGGACTCGAGCGGCGGGTTGATGAGCACGGCGCCAACGCCGAGTTCCTGCAGGTAGTCGGCCCATTGGGCGATCTTCATGATGGGGGCATCGGGGCTAGCTGTGGCATCGGCGGCCTGGGCGAGCTCATCCTCGGCAACGGGGGCGGCGTTTTCGCGCGGAGCTCCGCAAAAGCCCAGCGGATAGATTTGATAGAACGTCGTCTCGTATGCCCACATAGCAACCTCCCGGTAAGCTCAACACAACGACATCCATTGTATGCCCGGCTTGCATCCTCTTCCCCAAAATAAGTTGCGGTGGAATAGTTCCTGTTTAAGGCCTCTGAAGGCCCAAGCAGGAACTATTCCACCGCAATTGATGAGAGAACGTGATTAGGCGACGGGCTTGGCGCGGCGAATGGCCGGGAACATCACCGTGATAGCGAGGATGACGCCCACGACGGCAATCGACCCGCCCGCGAAGCCGATCCAGGCGATACCGGGACCCGAAACCACGGCTCCGCCGATCGCGGTACCCGTGCCAATGCCCAGATTGAACAGGCCCGAGAAGATCGACATGGCGACGGCCGACGAATCTGCCGGCGTGTGCTTGATGAGCTCGGCCTGAAACGCCACGTTAAAGGCCGTGGCGCAGCAACCCCACAGTGCGCAGACGGCAAGCACTGTCACGAGCGACGATGCGGCCGGCCCCATGAGCAGCAGGGCCACCGGCACGCCGGAGAGCGTGATAGCCAAGAACGGGAAGCGATGCCCATCGAACAGGCGGCCAAACAGCCAGCTTCCGAGCAAACCAGAGCAGCCAAACGCCGTCAGCGTCATGGTAATGGCGCCCGCATCGACGTGCGCGACCTGCGCCAGGAAGGGCTCGATATAGCTGTAGCTTGCGTAATAGCCGGTCGCCATGAAGACCGTGACTGCGTAGAGCGCGATGAGGAGCGGGTTCCTGAGCAGCTCGGGCAGCTGTTTGAACGTAAAACGCTCGCCCGCTGGCATGGCAGGAAACACCGTGGCCTGGTAGACGACCGCGACAGCAGACAGCGCTCCGACCACGGCAAACGTCATACGCCAGCCCACGGCCAGGCCAATGGCGCGACCGAGAGGCAGGCCAAAGATCTGCGCGATGGACGAGCCCGTAGCGATCATGCTGATGGCGAGCGCCCCATGGCGCGTGTCAACCAGGCGCGACGCCATGATCGAGGCGACCGACCAGAACACGGCATGCGCGCAGGCAACCACCAGGCGTGCGCAGACCAGGATGGGATAGGTGGGCGCCACGGCGGACAGGAACTGGCCCAGCGAGAACACGGCAAGCACGCCCAGCAGCATCCGCTTGAACTCAAAACGCGAGGCAAACACCATGAGTGGCAACGACAGCAGCATGACGCCCCAGGCATAGACCGAGATCATGATGCCAGCTTGGGCCTCGGTGAGCGAAAACGATGCGGCGATGTCGGTCAGCAGGCCGATGGGCATAAACTCCGACGTGTTGAACACGAACGCACAGCAGGTGAGCCCGACGAGTGGGAGCCACTGCTTGAGCGTGATGCTGTCTTGCCTTGTCTGAGTCATATATAACGTCTCCAATCGTTTTGAGCGGAGGCGATTATATAGCAACGGCCCCGCATCCGTCAGTACAGAAGCGGGGCCGAAAACAATTCGATACACAGAGGTTGCGTCGTCAATTCATAACTAAGCCAACCCCAGCAATATGCCCGCCGAATGCACGACAAACGCCACGATCCAGGCAACGGCGACCTGAAACGCGAATACGGCCACGGCATAGCGCGCGCCCAACTCGCTCTTGACGGCGCCGATGGACGCCACGCAGGGCGGGTACAGCAGCGTAAAGACCAGGAACACGTAAGCGGTAAACGGCGAAAACATAGTTGACAGCGCCGCGGGCGACGTTGCGCCCAAAAGCACCGTGAGCGTCGAGATGACGCTCTCCTTGGCAATGAGCCCCGTGACGAGCGCCGTGGATGCACGCCAATCGCCAAAGCCGAGCGGGGCCAACACCGGCGCGATGATGCTACCCAGACCGGCAAGTAGACTCTGCGACTGATCGGCGACCACATTAAAGCGAATGTCGAACGTCTGAAGGAACCAGATGACCACGGTAGCGGCAAAGATAATGGTAAAAGCCTTGGTAATAAAGTCCTTGGCCTTATCCCATGCCAGCATCACCGTCGTCTTGACGCTCGGCAGGCGGTAATTGGGGAGCTCCATGATAAACGGCACCGGGTCGCCCTTAAATGCCGTGCGGTTGAGCACCAAAGCCGCGATGCAGCCGACCACGATACCGATCAGATAGAGCGAGACCATGGCGGGAACCGTCGCCTGTGGGAAAAACGCCCCGCACAGCAGACCGTAGACCGGCAACTTGGCCGAGCAGCTCATGAACGGCGTGAGCATGACCGTCATCTTGCGGTCGTGCTCGGATGGGAGCGTACGGGTCGACATGATAGCCGGCACGGTGCAGCCAAACCCGACGAGCATGGGCACAAAGC
>CABSZR010000091.1 GCA_902482185.1 uncultured Collinsella sp.
CCCTTCTCCACGCCCAGGCGCCTGGATGCCTCGCGGCTCATGAGCTCGCCGGCGCGGGTGATCTTGAAGGCGGTCTGCTTGATCTTCTCGGCCACGTCCATGAGGTTGGCGTCCTGGGGCAGCTCGGAGAGGGCGGCGGCCATGACGCCGGGGCCAGAGACGCCCACGTTGATGACGGCGTCGGCCTCGCCGGAGCCGTGGACGGCGCCCGCCATAAACGGGGAGTCCTCGACCATGTTGGCAAAGCAGACAAACTTGGAGGCGCCGACGGAATCCTGGTCGGCCGTGAGTTTAGCGGCATCGATGATGGTCTGAGCCGCCATGAGCACGGCGTCCATGTTGATGCCGGCGCGCAGGCTGGCGACGTTGACGCTGGAGCAGACGCGGCTCGTGGTAGCGAGCGCCTGGGGGATGGACTGGATGACGCGGCGGTCGGCGTTGCCGATGCCCTTCTGGACGAGTGCGGAGAAGCCGCCCAGGTAATCGATGCCGAGCGTCTCGGCCGCGCGGTCGAGGGCATGCGCGATGGGGGTGAGGTCCTCATCCTTGCAGCACGCGGCGATCTGCGCCACCGGGGTGACGGAAACGCGCTTGTTGACGATGGGGATACCGTACTCGCGCTCGAGGTTCTCGGCGGTCTCGACCAAGTGCTCAGCCGTGTGCGTCACGTGGTCGTAGATCTTCGTGCACATGCGGTCGAGGTTCTCGTCACCGCAACCCATGAGCGAAACACCCATGGTGATGGTTCTGATGTCGAGGTTCTGCTCCTCAACCATGCCGCGGGTTTCCGCGATTTCTGCGGGCGTGATCGCCATCCTTGCACTCCTATCTGCCAAAACGAGCATAGTCTTGTCTATTCTAACGTGCCGCACGTGCCAAGTGGCGCATGCGGCACGTTTTGGTGCTCGGTTGTTTCCGTTGTGTTACTGCCCAAAGACCTCTTCGGCGATGCGCGCGCTTTCGGCGGCGTCTTTGGCGTAGTAGTCCGCGCCGATCTGTTTGGCGTATTCGGGGGTGAGTACGGCGCCGCCTACGATGATCTTGACGCCCGGCACCTCGGCATGAAGCAGCTTGATGGTCTCTTCCATGGCCACGACGGTGGTAGTCATAAGCGCCGAGAGGCCGACGAGCTTGATGTCACGCTCCCGTACGGTCTTGAGCACCTCTTGCGGGTCGACGTCGCGGCCTAGGTCAAAGACGGTATAACCGTAGTTATCGAGCAGCATCTTGACGATGTTCTTACCGATGTCGTGGATGTCGCCTTTAACGGTGGCCACGCAGATCTTGCCCTTGTCGGCGATCTCGCCGGCGGGCATCAGGCGCTTGATGGTGTCGAAGCCCACGCGCGCGGCCTCGGCCGAGGCCATAAGCTGCGGCAAGAAGAACTTGCCCTGGTCAAAGAGGACGCCAACCTCGTCGAGGGCGGGGATAAAGTGATTGTTGATGAGGTCCATGGCGTCGTGATCTGCCAGCAGACGCTCGGTCTCGGCCGCGATTTCGCCCTTGCGGCCCGAGACGACCATGTGGCGGATGGGGTCGTCATCGGCGCTTGCGGTGGTGCTTGCGGCAGGCGTGGCATCGCTCGATGCCGACTGAGCGGCCGCCGGGTTGGCGGCAATCTTGTACGGGTCGGTCCAGCCGGCGTAGCGCTCGATGTATCCGGTCGAGCCCTCGTCCTCAACGCTCAGCACGCGATAGCTGTAGACGGTGTCCATAAAGCGCTTGGAACCCGGGTTCATGATGGGGGCGTCCAGGCCCGCGCCGAAGGCGGCAGCCAAAAAGACCGAGCCCAGCAGCGGGCGGGCAGGCAGGCCAAAGCTGATGTTCGACACGCCGAGCGCGCACTTGACGCCCAGGCGTTCCTTGCACAGGGACATGGCGCGCAGAATCTGTTCGGCCTGGCGTTGATTGGTCGAGGCGGTCATGACCAGGCAGTCGATGAGGATGCGGTCCGGGCCGATGCCGTAACGGGCGGCCTCGGCCACGATGCGCTCGGCGATGGCGAAGCGGGCCTCGGCGGTATCGGGGATGCCGTCTTCGTCGAGCGTGAGGCCGACAACGTTGGTGCCGTAGTGGGCGACTAGGGGAAAGATCTCGTCCATGATTTGCCGTTTGCCATTGACCGAGTTGATGATGGGCTTGCCGGCGTAGCGGCGCACGGCGGCCTCGACGGCTGCGGGGTCGGTGGAGTCGATCTGCAACGGCAGCAAGGTGGAGCCCTGGAGCTGCTCGGTTGCCTGTTGGATGATCTTGACCTCGTCGATTTCGGGCAGGCCCACGTTGACGTCCAGGATGTCGGCGCCCTGCTCCTGCTGGCTGATGCCCTGGCTCACGACGTAGTCCAGGTCGCCGTCGCGCAGGGCCTGCTGCAGGCGCTTTTTGCCGGTGGGGTTGATGCGCTCGCCGATGACGGCGATCTTGTGGCCGTCGCAGGGAAGGTCCACCACGGTCTGGGCGCTCGTGACCGACATACTGGGCTTGCGGCGGCGCGGACTGGGCGTGTGGTTGTCGATAAGCGTGCGCAGGGCCGCCATATGCGCGGGCGTGGTGCCGCAGCAGCCGCCCACGACGCTCACACCGTCGGCGATCATGCCGGCGACGGCCTCGGCGTACTCGGGGGCTTGGATGTCAAAGACGGTATTGCCGTCGTCGTCCACGCGGGGCAGTCCCGCATTGGCCTGCACCATAACGGGCTTGTCGGTAACGGTGAGCATGCGTGCGGCGAGCCCTCGGAGCTCGGCCGGTCCCTGGCTGCAGTTGATGCCTAAAACGTCGGCGCCGATGGCGTCGAGGGTGATGGCGGCGACCTCGGGGCTCGTGCCCAAGAAGGTGCGACCGTCTTCCTCAAAGGTCATGGTGGCAAAGACGGGCAGGTCGGAATTCTCGCGGCAGGCGAGGACGGCGGCCTTGATCTCGGCAAGGTCGGTCATGGTCTCGATAATAAAGAGGTCCACACCCGCATCGACGCCGGTGCGCACCTCCTCGGCAAAGAGGTCATAGGCCTCGTCGAAGCTGAGGGTACCCAAGGGGCGCAGCAGGGCGCCGATGGGGCCGATATCGCCGGCAACGTAGCGGGCGCCGGCCTCGCGGGCGCAGGTGACTGCCGCGGCAAAGACGTCTGCCACGGTGGCGGCGCCGTCGAGCTTGTGGGCGTTGGCGCCAAAGGTGTTGGCGGTGATCACGTCGCAGCCGGCCTCGACGTATTGGCGCTGAATGTCGGTAATGACCTGGGGCTCCTCAAAGTTGAGCAGCTCGGGCAGGGCGCCGGCCTTCATGCCGGCCGCCTGCAGCATGGTGCCCATGCCGCCGTCAAACAGCAGGTGTCCCGTGCCCTCGATGGCGGCACGCAGGCGGTCATCCTTAATGCGAAGGTCGTCGATCGTGCGCGTCTTGTATGCAGCGCCATTACGGCGTGCGGCATCAACGGGTGCCGCCAGCGCGGCGCCGTCCAGATCATGAGTGATAAGCGGAGTAAACATCGATGGCTCCTAATGGCTGGAATAGCAGGTGGTGTGGGCGGCGCGGAAGCGGCAGTGCTCGCGCATGCGGCAGATATTGCAGGTGGGGCGGCTCTGGGCGTCGTGGACTTCGCCGTCAAACAGGCCGATCACCGCGGTCACGCTCTTGGTGGGCATGAGCAGGCTGGTGGGGGTGACGGTAAGTCCAATGAGGCGCGTGGCATTGAGTGCATCCACGATCGAGCGCTGGGCAGAGAGCGGGCAGTCGCCATAGCCGGGACTGAAGCGCCAGTTGCCGGCGAGCCCGTGTGCAGCGGCTGCAGCCTTGACCCGCTGGTCCATCTGCTCGACGGCGGCCTCCACATAGGCAGAGCATGCGGCGTCGAGCACGGCGCCTTCCAGGGGTTGCTGGGCTCCCGTGGTGCGCAGACGGCGTTCGGCAGACATCCCGAGGGTGCAGGCCATGAGCGCCGCCAGGCGGGCGTCTTTGAGATGTCGATAGATATCACGACCCCGCAGCTCAACATTGGTGCCAACCAAGCGGATGCAGGGCTCGCCCTGCTCGTCGACGCCCGTGGCATCGACGGCAAACACGCGTCGCACGCCGCGGGGCTCGATATCCAGCTCTAAGCGCTCAACGACAAGCTCAATACGCTGCGACAGCTCGGGCTCAATCTGCTGACCGCCGTAGCCCAGGTAGCGCAGCATCTCGGCACGGTCGACACGAGGGTGGTGGGCAGCGTCGATACGGTAAAGCGCCGGCGACGCAAGGTCGGCCGGCACTTCAACAACGGTTGTATCGACGTGCGGTTTTTCCATTACCCCAGGCGCTCCATAATGGTCGCGGCGATTGCAGGACGGTTCATAGTGTACAGGTGCAGACCGTCGGCACCGTGCTCCTTAAGGTCGCAAAGCTGACGAGCAGCATAATCTACACCGGCTGCCTGCAGGCTCTCGGGGTCGTTCTCGTACTTGGCGAGGATCTTGATGACGGGGGAGGGCAGCGACGCGCCGCACATAAAGACCATGCGGCTGATCTGCGACTTGCCCATAAACGGCATGATGCCCGCGGTAATGGGCACGGTGATGCCGGCCTTGTCGGCAAGCTCGCGGAAGCGATAGAAGCACTCGTTATCAAAGAAGAGCTGTGTCACAAAGAAGCTCGCGCCGGCGTCTTGCTTTTGCTTGAGGTGCTCGACCGAGAGGTTGAGATCCTCGCAGGCAATGTGGCCTTCGGGGTAGGCTGCGGCGCCCACGCAAAAGCCGGCGTCGACGAGCTCGGGGATGAGGTCGCGGGCGTAGGCGTAGTCGGAGGCAGGCTTGTCGTCCTCGGTCGCGCCGGCGGGCAGGTCGCCGCGCAGGGCTAGCACGTTTTCCACGCCGGCAGTGCGATACTCGTCAATCTTGGCGGCGATGTCGGCGTGGGTGCGGCCCACGCAGGTGAGATGCGCTACCGAGGGCGTATCGAATTCGCTCGAAATCATATGCGCGATGGGGGCGGTGGTGGCACCGTTGCCCGAGCCGCCGGCCGAGCAGGTGACCGAGACAAAGCTCGGCGAAAGCTTGCACAGATTGCCTGCCACCTCGCGAGCCGTGTCGAGGGTCAGCTCGCCCTTGGGCGGGAACATCTCAAACGAAATGGGCGCGGTGCCCTGGGATGCTGCCTGCTTAAAAACCTCGTCGACGCGCATATCGTGCTCCTTTAGATACGTAATAGTGTGATGTGTAGTAAGGATTCTACAGCACCACTGTGTTACGGTGGAGTTTCACTCGCTATTTGGGGATACCAATCGAAAATGCTTTGCTATCGGCATTTCTTATAACAGAGCGGTCAATCTAGGATGGGGCTATAAAGACTGGTATCTTATACGAAATACCAGTTAATAGAGCCCCATCCCAAATTGACTACCCTTAAACTATGGGGAGAGGTCTGCAATTTATACAGTTGATTGGCCATTAAGGGCGGCAGCGCCGCTGTGATGCGGTAACCTCATTGATTGGTTTCGCGACAGCAACATAACGGTAATGTCGCGGAAACACGGCGAGTCTAAGCTATGACTCGTTCGTTAGTAATCAACACCGCTTCTCACGCGGTGCCGATACGAAGGGAGTTCCGTATGGCCGAACTTACTGACCGCTTCGGGACCATGGTGTTCTCTGAGGAAGTCATGAAGGACTACCTCCCCAAGGACATTTGGAAGCGCCTTGCTGCAACCCTCGAGGACGGTGAGCCGCTCGACCTGGATGTGGCCAACGCCGTTGCCCACGCCATGAAGGTCTGGGCCATCTCCAAGGGCGCGACGCACTACGCGCACTGGTTCCAGCCGCTTTCGGGCATTACTTCCGAGAAGCACGACAGCTTCCTCGAGCCCAACCACGACGGCACCGCCATTACCAAGTTTACGGGCAAGAACCTCATCCAGGGCGAGCCTGACGCCTCCAGCTTCCCCAACGGCGGCCTGCGCGCCACCTTCGAGGCCCGTGGCTACACCGCTTGGGATCCTACCAGCCCCGCCTTCATTAAGGACGATGTCCTGTGCATCCCCACGGCTTTCTGCTCCTACACGGGCGAGGCCCTGGACAAGAAGACCCCGCTGCTGCGTTCCATGACCGCGCTCTCGCGTGAGTCTAAGCGCGTTTTGGCGCTGTTTGGCAAGACCCCCAAGAAGGTCGTTCCTTCCGTGGGCGACGAGCAGGAGTACTTCCTGATCAAGAAGGACGCCTATCGCAAGCGCAAGGACCTGGTCATCACCGGCCGCACCCTCTTTGGCGCCGCTCCCTGCAAGGGCCAGGAGCTCGAGG
>CABSZR010000092.1 GCA_902482185.1 uncultured Collinsella sp.
CGTGAGCTCGGTGCCGTCGGCAGCCACCGCGCGGCCCGACTCATCAACGGCTGCCACGTCATGCAAGTGCCCGTACGCGCCCACGCCCTGGCCCTCGGGAATTTTCCACGCCCACGCGGCGTCGCCCGTCTGTACCAGCTCCACGCAGCCCTCGTCCACCTCGGGCTCAAGGTCCATAGCCGCAAACAGGCGCTCGGCACCGGCCAACGCGTTGAGCAAGAAGTTGCCGAGCTGCGTAAACTGGTTGATGGGCATGGCAGCCTGGCGCACAAAGACCAGGTAGCTTGCAAGCGCGCCCACGTCGGCGAGCCCCTTGATGCAGAGCATGCCGCCCGCCACGGCGACGATGGCATAGTTGACGTAGCCGATCACGACGGTCATGGGCACCATGGAGTTGGCATAGCTCACGGCGGCGGTACCGGTGCGGCGAAGCTCGTCGTTGCGGCAGGTGAAGCCGGTGACATTCGCCGCCTCGCGGTTAAAGACCTTGATGACCTTTTGGCCCGAGACCATCTCTTCGATATATCCGTCCAGGTCGCCAAGCGATGCCTGCTGGGCGGCAAAGAAGCGCTTAGAGCGCGCGCCCGAATAGCGCGCATACAGCACAATGGCCGCATCGCACACGAGTGTGATAATCGTGAGCTGCCAGTTAAGGATGATGAGCATGGCCGTGGTGCCCACAACCTGAATGGCGGCCTGAATCACGTTGGCAAAGCTGTTGTTAAGCGCCTCGGAGACGGTGTCGACGTCATTGGTGAAAAAACTCATGATGTCGCCCGAGCGCGTGCTGTCAAAATAACTGAGCGGCAGCGTCTGGATGTGCGCGAACAGGTCGCGGCGAATATCGGACACCACGTGTTGGGCCGCGCGCACCATGATCTGTGAGTAGCCCAGGGCCGAGAGCACGCCCGCGGCGTAGATGATCGCCGTCAGGATGACCTGCTTGGCGAGCAGTTCCTCCCCGCCCGTGGCCAAACCGTTAACGATGGGGCGCACCATGTAGGTGCCGGCGAGGCTCGCGATGGCGGCAACGGAGGCGAGCACGCCCACCGCGAGCAACGAGAACTTGGCATGCCCCATGTAGGAGAGCAAGCGGCGCACAGTGCGCTTGAGGTCGGCCGGGCGTGCTTGGGCTGCGGTCTTAGACATGGTGCTCACCCCCTTCCAAGGGCGATCCGCATGCGATGGAGGAAAACGGATCATTCGCGCAGCCATCGTCGTTGCCATCGCCGGCGTCCGCGTTCCCCGCAAACTCCATCTGCGAGGCGTAAATCTCCTGGTATATGTTGTCGCCCGCCAGCAGTTCCTCGTGCGTGCCCACGCCGTGGACACGACCGTCGTCCAGCACCACAATGCAATCGGCATCCATAACGCTCGCGATGCGCTGGGCGATGATGAGCACGGTCGTATCGGAAATCCGGGCGATGTGCTCGCGAATCTTAGCGTCGGTCGCCATATCGACCGCGCTGGTGGAGTCGTCAAAAATGAGCACGCGCGGATGCTTGAGCAGCGTGCGCGCGATGCACAGGCGTTGCTTCTGGCCACCCGAAACACCGGCGCCACCTTGCCCCAACTCGCCGTCCAGCCCGCCGATGCGATCAAGGAACTCGTCCACGCACGCTGCGCGGCAAGCCGCGAGGAGCTCATCGTCCGACGCCTGCGGATTGCCCCACTGCAGGTTCTCGCGCACGGTACCCGTAAACAGCACGTTCTTTTGCAGCACAATGCCCACGGCGTCGCGTAGGGCAACCAGGTCGTAGTCGCGCACGTCGCGCCCGCCCACGAGCACGGCGCCCTCGGTCGCGTCGTACAGGCGCGCGATGAGCTGCACGAGCGAGCTCTTGCCCGAGCCCGTGCCGCCGAGCACGCCCACCGTGGAGCCCGGCTCGATGCGAAGGTCGATATGCTCGAGCACATCCTCGGCTGCATCCGCGCGGTATTTAAAGGAAACGTCGCGAAACTCGATACTGCCGTCCGCTGGTGCCGCAATCGCGAGGTCTCCCGCGGGGTTGGCGATAAAGGGTTCCTCATCGAGCACCTCGGCGATACGGCCCACACTCGTAAGAGCGCGCGTGAGCAGCAAAAACACGTTGGAAATCATCATGAGCGAATTCATGATCAGCAGCACGTAGCTCATAAAGCCCGTGAGAGAGCCTACACCCAACTTGCCGGCGAGAATCATGCGGCCGCCAATCCACAGGATGGAGAGCGCAGCCACGTACATCGACAGCTGAAACACCGGCAGGTTGAGCACGGCGGTGCCGAAGGTCTTGGTCGCCGTGCCGGCGAGCTCGGTATTGACGGTGTCAAACTTTTCGCACTCGTGCTCGGCGCGCACGTAAGCCTTCACGGCGCGCACGGCGGTAAGGTCCTCTTGCACCACGCCGTTGAGGTGGTCCATCGAGGTCTGGAGTTGGCGGTAGAGCGGACTGACGCGATAGGTGATGACGCCCAGTACGATTGCCAGCACGGGCAAGATGATCGCAAAGACGGTGGCGAGCGGGCGCGACAGCATCAGCGCGTAGATAAGGCCGACGATAAGCGTCACCGGGCCGCGCACCATAGGGCGAAAGCCGTTGCCCACAGCATTTTGAATAACGGTGATGTCCGTGGTCATGCGGGTGACGAGCGAGCTGGCGTCGTAGTTGTCCAGGTTACCAAAAGCGAGCGTCTGAATCTTTTTGTACTCGGCCTCGCGCAGGTTAGCGCCTAGGCCCGAGGCAACGCGGGCGGACGTGCGGGCATAACCCAAGCCCAGTACCAGCGAAAGCGCAGCGCACACCAACATGTACGCGCCCTGCAGCAGCATGTAGTTGATATCACCCGCAGGCACGCCCACATCGATGATGTTGGCCATGATGACCGGGATAAACAGCTCGAGCACCGTCTCGACCGACACAAAGAACACGCCGAGGATGGCATCGCGACGGTATGCCCCTAGATAGGAAAACAGTATTTTGAGATTGCGCACGCAGGTTCAACCCCCATCAAACGTTGTTCGCAAACGCACGTATTATTGCGCGCCGAATAATGGTGTCAAGTATTCCGAAATCGTTTTCTGCAAGGTTAGCGCCGGCGGCGAGTTCTCGTGATGTGTGTCCATATTCACTCGGAATAATGGTGCGCGAGACTTTTTCGCTCCGGCGTCATCACAAACCTTGACTCTACAATCGTTATAGGGTTTTCACTACACTGGTACGTAAACAAACCCAGCCAGAAAGCCCCGCCCATGGAACACGACCTCACACACGGCAATGTCCTCAAGACCATCGCGGTCTTTGCCCTGCCCTATATGCTCTCGTACTTTTTGCAGATGCTCTACGGCATGGCCGATCTGTACATGATGGGGCAGTTTAGCGGCGCTGCCGGCATCACCGCCGTGGGCAATGGCGCTCAGACGCTCTATATCATTACCGTGACGCTCGTGGGCCTAGCCATGGGAACGACGGTCATCGTCGGCCACGCCGTGGGTTCGCGTCGCTTCGACCGCGCCGAGACCGCCATCGGCAACACCATTACGCTCTTTATGGGCGTCTCGGTGGTGCTGGCTGCTGTCCTGTTTGCATTGTGTCCGCAGGTTGTGGCGCTCATTGGCACGCCGCCCGAGGCGGTCGAAGGAACCGCCGCCTACCTGCGTATCTGCTTTGTCGGCATTCCGTTTATCGCCGCATACAACATTCTCTCGGCCATCTTTCGCGGCCTGGGCGATTCGCGCTCGCCCATGTACGTGATTGGCGTGGCGTGCATCATCAACATCGCGCTCGATTTTCTGTTTATCGGCCACATGGGGCTCGGCCCCGTGGGTGCGGCGCTCGGCACGGTAACCGCCCAGACAGCAAGCGTTGCCCTCGCGCTCGTGTGGCTTAAGAGCCGTCGCACGAACATCCACGTTAAGCGCAGCGACCTGCGCCCTCAGCCCGAAGTGCTCGGCAGCATTCTTAAGATCGGCGTGCCTGTGGCCGTGCAGGACGGCTGCATCCAGGTGGCGTTTATGTTCATCACCGTCATCGCCAACCGTCGCGGCCTGGTCGACGCCGCCGCCGTAGGCCTGGTCGAGAAGATGATCAGCTTTTTGTTCATTGTGCCGAGTTCCATGGGCGCCACCGTCAGCGCACTCACGGCGCAAAACGCCGGCGCGGGCAAGGGCGACCGCGCACGTCAGGTGCTCAAGGACGCCATGACGATCTCGGTGGTGTACGGCTGCCTGATCACGGTGATGATGTGGCTGGTGGCGCCGGCGTTTATTGGCTTTTTTGCCAAGGACCCCGCGGTGGTCGCGGCCGGTACCGGCTATATACACAGTTATATTTTCGATGCAATCTTTGCCGGCATCCATATTTGCTTTAGCGGCTTTTTCGCTGCATACGGCAAGAGCTACATCGGCTTTGCGCACAACGTGCTGGCCGTGGCACTCATTCGCGTGCCGGGCGCGTGGCTGCTGTCGAACGCCTATTCCGACACGCTGTTTCCCATGGGCATCGCTTCGCCGTGCGGGTCGGTTTTGTCGACAGTCATCTGTGTTGTCGCGTTTACCGTACTCAACCGCCGCGGAGCTTTTGACAAGTTGGCAGCGTAGCGGGGCAACGCGAAATTGCCCTCATCGACGACATCATCAGCGACGACCCCACAACCTACGTGACGCAGATCACGGTGCCGGTTGCCCCGTCCAAATAAGAACTGCCCAGAAAACGTTCGGCTGAAGGCAGAATCTTGACGTTATAGGCCATATTTTGCCTCAAGGTCATCGAGAGCCTCAAAGGCATCACGCGCCATGCCAGCAGCACGCTCCCGCTCGGCCACAGCTATACGAGCCATCAGACGAGCCTTAGCCTGTTCCTGAACCATGAAGTCATAGTCTTCAGACCGAAGTACAACAAATTTGCTATAGCCGTTTTTTGTAACAGTCACTGGACCAGGAGCCTCCCAACAAGCTCGCCAAACGCCGGGGACAGTCCCCGGTGTGGCGGTTTTACTCCTCCGGAATCGGAAACGCACGGATGAACTCTGCAGGCGAGAAGGTCTTGATGGTCGAGCGCACAAAAGCGGCGCGGTCACGCGTGATAATAAAGTCCACGCCGGCACGCTCGGCCATCGCACGGATACAGCCGTCCTCAAAGTCCGGCTCATCGGAATAGGCGGAGGCAAAACAAGCCTCTTGGTCGAGAGACTCTACCGAGTAGCTCTTAAGGCAGTCGCGCACTACCTCGCGCCCGCGCGCCTCGCCGGCCTGTTTGGTGAGAATGTAATACGCGTCCTTGAGAGAGCAGGCCGAAACAACGCCTTCGATAAGCCCCACGTCGACGAGCCCCTTGATCGTTTGCGCCGCTGCGTGCTCCGGCCGGCCCGGAAGCACGCAATCGAGCAGAAAATTGGTATCGAGAAATGCTCTCATAGGTAGCGCTCCCTCGCGACGCGCTTTTCATCTTCAACCGTCATCGTATCGAGCGGCGTTCCTTTTGGCATTTTGGCTACGATATCGAGATACTCCTGGTAGTCCTCATTCTCCGCGAGCATCTCACGGATCTCCTTCCAGGTGATCTTGGGATGCCACATCGTACCCACGTCGCGCTTGGGCTTGTCCGAGCCGCACGTCGGCTTTGCACCCCCGCGCTCCTGGGCAGCGTCATATTCCACTGCAACCGGGCTTTGATAGTCGAGCGGCACGATCTTGAACAACGGCTTGCTCCGCTTGAAGACCACAACCTCCTCGCCCTCATTGGCAACCTTTTCGGCCACCTGCGTAAGGTTTTGGCGCAGTTCCGAAAACGCGACGGTAACCATAACTGCTCCTCTCAACATATATCTTCACTGCTAAGTATACACGTTAATGTTAATGTTAAAGTGTATAAAACTCATCACAATGGGGCAGCCCCGTTGTGGAACCTCACTGCGGGGCCCCTTTGCTTTGTATGAATCTTCTATCGCTCCGGAACGACACCGCTCCGCAGGGTCACCCTCAGCAACCTACATGACGCAGATCATGCTGCCCGCCACCACGCCCAAATAAAAACCTCCCGGAAAGTATCAACCTTTCCGGGAGGTTTTCTAATTTGATTATCGATGTCCTAAGCCTGGGGCACCTCACCAGTAGCCAAGATCTGCTCGAGTGCATCCTCGTCCAACACGGGTACGCCTAGCTGCTCGGCTTTGGTGAGCTTGGAGCCCGCCTTGGGACCGGCAACCAGATAGCTCGTCTTCTTTGACACACTGCCCGAAACCTTGGCGCCGAGCACCTTGAGCGCCGCGCCCGCCTCGTCGC
>CABSZR010000093.1 GCA_902482185.1 uncultured Collinsella sp.
GTGTGGACTCAGGCGCGCGCGAAAGCTCGCCGAGGGTGTAGATGCGCATGCGGCGCAGTCGCTCCTCGGCCGAGCGCCCGATGCCGCTCATGGCAGATACCGGCAGTGCGGCCAAAAAGCGCTGCTCGGTTCCGGGGCGCACGATGGTCAGCCCAAACGGCTTATCCCGCTCGCTTGCGATCTTTGCGACCGTCTTGTTGCAGCCCACGCCAATGGAGCACGTCACTCCCAGCGCTGCCACGCGGTCGCTTATACGCCGCGCAACCAGCATCGGGTCTTCGGGCGCAAAGCGGCCCGGTGTGATATCGATAAAGGCTTCGTCGATGGATACGCGCTCAACGCGCGGGGTCTCGTCGGCGAGAATCGCCATGACCTGCGCGCTCACCTCGCGGTAGCGATCAAAGTGTCCGTGCGTCCAAATGGCCTGCGGGCACAGGCGCCGCGCCTCGGCCGAGGCCATGGCAGAGTGCACGCCAAAGCGACGTGCCTCATACGAACACGTGGACACGACGCCACGCGAATCGGCGTCTCCGCCCACGATGAGCGGCTTTCCTCGCCATTCGGGATGATCGAGCATCTCCACGCTCGCAAAAAACGCATCGAGGTCCATGAGGCCCACCGCCGGACCCGTCCAGGGAGGCGGCGTGACGCCCGTGGCATCCTCATAACCGTATGTATGTTCGCGTCTTTCCATGTCATGAGTATACCGCGCAGCTCATGTGGGGTGCGTGTATGTGCTTGCAAATCCCGAATTCTTGTCTAAGATATGGATTTGCCCTCGACTACACCGAAGAAGTTGGTCTCACGGACTTCACCTGCCCGCGTCGATGGCGTATTATGTTCAACTGTTTGTTTGTAGTTGCAGCCTAAAGCTGCTTGGTTGGAGGAGTTTCCTTTGGCAGTCAAGATTCGCCTTGCTCGTCACGGCGCTAAGAAGCGTCCGTACTACCGTGTCGTCGTCGCCGATTCCCGCGCCCCGCGTGACGGTCGTATCATCGAGGAGGTTGGCCGCTACAACCCGATGACCGCCCCCAAGACCATCAACCTCGACCTCGAGAAGATCGCCGACTGGCAGTCCAAGGGCGCTCAGCTCACCGACGCCGTCGCCGCTCTGGTCAAGGCCGCCAACGAGGGCGAGAAGACCGAGACCGTCGTCAAGAAGTCCAAGAAGCAGCTCGCCAAAGAGGCCGAGGCCGCTAAGGCTGCCGCTGAGGCCGCTGAGGGCGCCGAGGAGTAAATCGTGCCTGAGGTTGACGCTGCACAGCTCGAGGGTGAGGCAATGCTCTCAGATCGCATCGCCGATCTCGTCGAATATCTCGTTGTTCAGATCGTCGACGACCCGGATTCCGTGAGCCTTGAGGTCATCGATGGTGACGACGCCTCTACGATTGAGGTTTCGGTCGCCGAGGATGACGTCGCTAAGGTCATCGGCCGTCGTGGCCGTACCATCAAGGCCATTCGCACGCTCGCCCGTGCACTGGCCGCTCGCCTCGACACTGCTGTCGAGGTAGAGGTTCTGGGCTAGGACCTTGAGGTCCCAGTACAAAAACATCGCCCGTGTGGTCAAGCCGCACGGAAGGAAGGGGGAGGTCCTCGCGCAGCCGCTGCGGGGGCTTCCTTTTGTATTAGAGCCGGGTATGCGCGTCGCCCTGACGCCGCCGGCGCTCAAGCGCGACCGCTTTTGCACGGTCGTGTCCGTCACCGATACGGGCGATGGCGATCTGGTCTCGTTTGAGGGCATTGACGATTTGACGGCCGCCGAGGGCATCACGGGATGCTACGTGCTGGCAAATCGTGACGACTTTGAGCTCGATTCGCTCGACGCTGCCTATACCGACCTGATGGGTCGCGAGGTGGTCGACGAGCGCTTCGGTTCGCTCGGCACGATCGTCGAGATCATGTCGACGCCCGCTAACGATGTTTGGGTTGTCGAGGGCGATCGGTACGGCGAGGTACTGATTCCCGTGATCGAGCAGGTCGTGCTCGATCTTCCCGACACAGGAACAATTTCCGTCCATGTTATGGACGGCCTGATCGATATGGACAAGTAGGGAGGACAACATGCTGATCGAGACCCTTTCGGTCTTTCCCGAGATGTTTGAGCCCGTCATGTCCACGTCGATTTTGGGCCGCGCCCGTAAGGCCGGCCTTTTTGATTTTAAGGCGTATAACCTGCGCGACTGGACGCACGACCGCCATCGTACCGTCGATGACGAGCCGTACGGCGGCGGGCAGGGCATGCTCATGAAGGTCGAGCCTATCGCAGAGGCCATCGAGGCCATTAGCGCAGAGGGTCCCAAGCCCACGGTTGTGTTCTTCACCCCCTGTGGCGAGCCTTTTACGCAGCATGTGGCCGAGCGCCTGCTCAAAAGTGAGCGCCTGCTGTTTGTGTGCAGTCGCTACGAGGGCGTCGACGAGCGCGCGTATGCGTATGCCGATGAGCGTCTGTCGATCGGTGACTACGTGCTCACGGGCGGCGAGCTTCCCGCTATGGTCGTTGCCGATGCCGTCGTACGCCTCATCCCCGGCGCCCTTGGTGACGAGATGAGCAACGTCGACGAGTCGTTCTCGACCGCCGAGGATGGAGGCCTGCTCGAGTACGCGCAGTACACCCGTCCTGCCGAGTTCAACGGCGAGGGCGTGCCTCCGGTGCTTGTGAGCGGCGATCACGCCAAGGTCGATGCCTGGCGTCGCAAGAACGCCATCGAGCGCACCTGCCGCTGGCGTCCCGATCTGATCGAGACGGCGCGGCTCACGCCTGAGGAGCGCGCTTACGCGCAGGAGATCCTTGACGCTTCGTATTCGCAGAGCGAGGAGTGAGTATGGTTCCTACGCAACATTCCGCGTTGAGGGGCGCTTTTGAGTGGATCGCGGTCATCGCGATCGCGCTCGTGGCCACCTTCCTGATCCGCACCTTTGTGGTCGAGCCCTTTGTGGTGCCCACCGGCTCTATGGAGGACACGATCGAGATTGGCGACCAGATCCTGGCACAAAAGGTGAGCCTCGAGCTCGGTCAGCCCGTCAAGCAGGGCGATATCGTGGTGTTTCACAACCCCGATGGCACCTCCGAGCACGATGTTCTTGTCAAGCGTGTTATTGCCACGGCCGGCCAGACGGTCGACCTGCAGGATGGCAAGGTGGTCGTTGACGGCCAAGCGCTCGACGAGGACTATACGACGGGCATGAGCTGGCCACTTTCGGTCCAAGCACCCGGCACTCAGGTAAGCTATCCCTACACCGTTCCCGACGGGTGCGTGTGGGTGATGGGCGACAACCGCGAAAACTCTGCCGACTCACGCTACTTTGGTCCCGTCGATCGCTCTGATTTGATCGCTGTGGCACTCGTTCGCTACTGGCCGCTCAACCGCATCGGCGCTATCGACTAAAAACCGCTATAGTACAGTACCTAACCGTGTAATCGTTTCGACGAGGGGATATTAGAGGCATGAACGCTTCATCGCTTTCCTTCCAAGACATCATCCTGCGCCTCCAGCAGTACTGGGGCGAGCAGGGCTGCGTCATTATGCAGCCCTATGACTCCGAGGTCGGTGCCGGTACCTTCCATACCGCGACCACGCTGCGCTCGCTCGGTCCCGCCGAGTGGCGCACCTGCTATGCGCAGCCTTGCCGCCGTCCCGCCGACGGCCGCTACGGCGAGAACCCCAACCGCATGCAGCACTACTATCAGTTCCAGGTGCTCATCAAGCCCTCACCGGTCAACGCCCAGGAGCTTTACCTGGGGTCTCTTGCCGCTATCGGTCTGGACCCCAACGACCATGACGTCCGCTTTGTCGAGGACGACTGGGAGAGCCCGACGCTCGGCGCCTGGGGCCTTGGCTGGGAGGTCTGGCTCAACGGCATGGAGGTCACGCAGTTTACGTACTTCCAGCAGGTGGGCGGCATCGAGGTCGACCCCGTGCCTGTCGAGATCACCTATGGCCTGGAACGCATCGCCATGTACGCCCAGGGCGTCAACTCGGTCTACGACCTGGTGTGGAGCTACCTGCCCGACGGCACGCCCATGACCTATGGTGACGTGTTCCTGGAGAACGAGCGCGAGTTCAGCGCTTATAACTTTGAGGTCGCCAACGTCGAGATGATGCGTCAGAAGTTTGACGACTACGAGGCCGAGTGCCTCTCCTGCCTGGAGCGCAAGCTGCCGCTGCCGGCATATGACTGCGTCATGAAGTGCAGCCATGCCTTCAACCTGCTCGATGCCCGCGGTGCGCTGTCCGCAGTCGAGCGCGCCAACTACATCCTGCGCGTCCGCGCCGTCGCCAAGGCGTGCTGCGAAGCCTACATGGCCGAGGTCGCCGGAGTCAACGAGAATGCCGACCAGGAAGGCGAGGTGGCGTAAGCCATGGCAGACGCTAAGGATTTCCTGTTTGAGATCGGTACGGAGGAAATGCCCTCTGCACCGCTGAACAATGCCGTCAAGCAGCTTGGCACCATGATCGCCAAGGGCCTCGACGAGGCCGGTCTGGCCCACGGCGAGGTCCGCGTGATCTCGAGTCCGCGTCGCCTGGCTGCACTCGTTGCCGACGTCGCCACCGCGACCGATGAGGTTCACGAGGTCAAGCGTGGCCCCGCGGCCAACATTGCCTTCGACGCTGACGGTAACGCCACCAAGGCCGCCCAGGGCTTTGCCCGCAAGTGCGGTGTGGCTGCCGAGGATCTGGTCCGTCGCGAGGACACCGACGGCCGTGAGTACGTATTTGCCGAGAAGAACATTCCTTCCGCCCCGGCCACCCCGATTCTGACGGCCCTGTGCGAGAAGACCATCGCCGGCCTGCAGTGGCCCAACTACCGCAGCCAGCGCTGGGGTCACGAGCACGCGACGTTCGTGCGCCCGGTCCGTTGGATCTGCTGCCTTTTGGGCGAGGATGTTGTGCCCGTGTCGTTTGCCGACGTGACGAGCGGCAACACCACGCGTGGTCATCGCGTGCTTGGCCCCGGTGACCATGTGGTTGCCAGCCCCGCCGTCTACGAGCAGGTGCTTGAGGACGCCGGCGTGCTTTCTGCCGAGCGTCGTCGTGAGGCCATCCTTGCCGGTATCGCCGAGGTTGAGGCTGCCCGTCCCGGCTGCCATGTCGATACGCCCAAGAAGGTCTTTGAGGAGGTTATCAACCTCTGCGAGTGGCCGACGGTGCTCGTCGGTACCTTCGATGAGGAGTTCCTCAAGGTCCCGCACGAGATCATCTGCGAGTCTATGCTCACCAACCAGCGCTACTTCCCGATCTATGACGGCGAGGGCAAGCTGACGCGTGAGTTCGTGGTCGTTTCCAACAGCAAGCCCGAGAATGCCGAGCGCGTGATCGACGGCAACGAGCGCGTCGTGCGCGCCCGTCTGGACGATGCCAAGTTCTTCTACGAGGAGGACCTGAAGATCTCCCTCGACGAGTTCCGTGAGCGTCTGGCCAAGGTTGCCTTCCAGGAGAAGCTCGGTAGCGTGCTCGCTAAGTCCGAGCGCATCGAGCAGCTCGCGCTCGCTATTGCCCGCGAGGCACACCTGGGTGCTCATCTGGCAGCCGACGCCGGCCGTGCCGCGCACCTGTGCAAGGCCGACCTGGTGTCCAACGCCGTCGTCGAGTTCACGAGCCAGCAGGGCGTGATGGGCGGTTATTACGCGACCGCGATGGGGGAGAACGACGAGGTCGCCCACGCCATTCGCGATCACTATCGTCCCCGCTTTGCCGGTGACGAGCTGCCCGAGGGCACCGCTGGCTGCATCGTCGCCTTCGCCGACAAGCTCGATACCATCGCCGGTATCTTTGCCATCGGCGAGCCCCCGACCGGCTCCTCCGACCCCTACGCGCTGCGTCGTGCCGCTATCGGCATCATCAACATCCTGCGCGACCGTCTGCCGATCGACCCCACGTCGCTCATCGACTTTGCGCTCGAGCTCTATAGCGAGCAGGGTATTGTGTTCGACGCCGCCGAGGTCGCCCAGCAGGTTCGTGACTTCTTCCATGGCCGCCTGGTGAGCATGGCCCGCGACGAAAAGATCCCGGCCGATACCGTTGCCGCCGTCTCCGCGGTGCACATCATCGCCCCGTCCGTCTTCTTCGCCCGCTGCGCCGCCCTCGACGAGGCCCGCAAGAACGACGCCGAGACGTTCGACAACCTTGCGACCGCCTATGCTCGCGCTGCGCATATCTCCAAGCCCGAGCTGGGCGTGGAGTACGACCG
>CABSZR010000094.1 GCA_902482185.1 uncultured Collinsella sp.
CCTGCGCCACGGTTTCGGCAAACAGCTGACGCTCAGGATATTGAAACACCACGCCGACCTTGGCCTTAACCGCGGCGGCGTCTTTCTTGTTTGACAGATCGAGCCCCAGCGCGCGAACGGATCCCTCCTGGGGGCGAATCAAACCGTTGAGATGCTGGACCAGCGTCGACTTACCCGAACCGGTATGACCTGCCAAGCCCAGGAACTCGCCGCGACGCACCGTCAGCGATACATCGCGCAGCGCCCACGGGCTGCTTGGGTCGTTTCCCCAGAGAGCCTGTTTGCTCGATTTGCCCGCAGTGGCCGAGCGCTTATGCCAGCGGCGGCGCTCGCGCGGACTGAGCGAATAACTGTACGAAACATGGGATAGCTCGATGACGGGCTCCGACGCGTTGCCCTCGTTGTCTACCGGAACAGTGCCGTCAGCGATTTCCGACTGGGATACGGAAGACTGCCCCGCGATGCCTGCCCCACTTCGCTCGGCATAAGCCTGCGCAATCTCGGCGACCATATCCGCCTCACGTACCTGCGCGCAAACGGGCACGCCCTTCGCACGAAGTGCCCTACCTAGACAGCACGACGCCGGCATATCCAAGTTGAGCTGCGCAAGTTCGTCCGCCCGCGTCAAGATTTCCTCGGGCGTACCGATCATGGCAACGCGGCCCGCTTGGAAGACAGCAACGCGATCGGCCTCGGCGGCCTCTTCCATAAAGTGCGTAATCATCACGATGGTCATGCCGCGAGCGTGCAACGCGCGGCAAGCCTTCATGAGGCCCTTGCGTCCACGCGGATCGAGCATCGAGGAAGCCTCGTCCAATATGAGCACGCGCGGTTCCATGGCGAGCACGCCGGCAAGCGCCACGCGCTGCTTTTGGCCGCCCGAAAGCGCATGGGTCTCGTGGCGCTCAAAGCCCACCAGGCCCACACCCTTCAGCGCCTCGCGTACGCGCTGCGCAATTTGCGCCGATGGCACGCCAAGGTTTTCGGGACCAAACGCAACGTCATCTTCGACAAGCGTTGCCACCAGCTGGTCGTCGGGATTCTGGAATACCATGCCCGCGGTCGAACGAATGTCGTAGACCAGCTCGGGGTCGGACGCATCCATGCCGTTGATGCGTACCGTGCCCGCATCGGGCTGCAACAGCGCATTCAGATGCTTGGCAAACGTCGACTTGCCCGACCCATTGCCACCGAGGATGCAGAAAAACTCGCCGTCCTCGATATTCAGATCGACGCCGTCGAGCGCCGGTACGGCACCGTCATAGCTAAAGGAAACGCCCCGACACTCAATCATGCGCGGCCTTTGACCTGGTCCTTTTTAGGCGTGATGAGGTTGGAGACCGCTTTATACACCGCCAGTGTCAACACCGAGTTAAGCACGGTCTTGATAAGGTTGAACGGCAGCACGGCAGGAATCATGAGCGGGGCGATCACATCGACCGAGCCATACCAGAACCATACGCCAATGGTAAGGTTTGCGACCATAGACAACGCCGTAGCGGCAATAACGCCGAGCACCAGGCCAATCACGGCACCCTTATAGGTATGCATCTTCTGATAGACGATAGCCGCAGGCAGAATGTAGCCCAGCGTGGCAACCAGGTTCATAAGCGCGCCGACCCAGTCACCCGTGGTGAGCGCATGGATAACGATAGCCATAGCGGCAACAGCAGTGCCGGCGCCAGGACCATACGCAAACCCGCACACCATCGCCGGTACCAGCGACGGGTCATACGTCAAAAACGGCGCCGAAGGAAGGATAGGCAGCTGCACGTACATAAACAGGGCGCCCAAGGCGCACATCAACGCCATGGTAACGAGCTGTTTGGTGCTCCACCTATTCGTGTTCTCAAAATGGATATGCTGCGACTGTTCAGACATAAGATCACCTGCCTCTTTCATCCGGACTCTAACCGTTGGTACTGGGATCTCACCAGTTCAGCCGGCATGCGAACCAACACACGCACGGGTCGCGGACTCATCGGCTCGGTCGCAGACACCTCGCCTGCGCCACGGCGTCCCTTTGACACCGCCCGATTTACCGCCAGTGGGGAATTCCACCCCGCCCTGAAACAGCAATTGCAAGTGTAGCACGAGCAGGTTTTCGCGCAAGTATGCCAAGGGTAATTTGTGGCGGAGATCAGTTGCCGCAACAACCACGTTCCCCACCCATCCCAAAGTAACGCGCCTTTCGCGCAAAGCGCGAAACAGCGAAAGGAACACGTATCCCTATCAACCACGTCCTTCTCCGCCCGCCGACCTCAAGGCCGTAAACGCAGGGAATCCGGGGGCGTGACGGGGTTTCTCTCCGAAACATTCCGCACTGATATCTTCTGTATTGAAGACGTCGATGATGCACCCGTATACCATTGACGTCGACACCATCAGATGCGGACCGCGCGGTGACCCCACATTCCGCTGGCGCCCACGGGGCTGTCCTCGTTTCCTGACATGTCCCGCGCGGGCCGCGGCGAGCCGAGACCGCCGCATGACCTAATAGGAGCATGGAGCGATACCGCGGACCCGAACAACCGCATTCTATCGCGCCCCGTCAGTGTGCCGTCTGCCCGGTCCAGGCGAGCACGGAAAGAACGGAGCGAGACATGAGAACCGAATCGACACCCGGCGCCCGCGGGCCGGTCTTCTGCGGGGTCGACACCCACGCCGACTCGCACTGGCTGTTGTTAGCGTCAATCTATTTTTCACCAGTTTCGCTAAGCAGGCGCGCCGTTCGCGCAAAGGCGGTTTCACCGGTTGCGCTAACGTATTTTCACCGATTCCGGTCACGGCTTGACGGGGCCGTCCCTCGGCAGGTCCTTCAGCCTGTAGGACCTGCCGGTTATCTTGACCAGGTGGCAGTGGTGGCACACCCTGTCCGCGATCGCGCTCGCCGCCACGTCGTCCCCGAACACCCTGCCCCAGCCGCTGATCCCCACGTTGGTGGTGATGATCGTCGAGCGCTGCTCGTAGCGCGTCGATATCAGCTGGAACAGCAGGTCCGCGCCCGCGCTGCCGACGTCGAGGTAGCCGAGCTCGTCGATGATCAGCAGCCTCGAGTGGGCGTAGTACTTGAGCCTCTTCTTGAGGATGCCGCGCGACGAGGCGTCCTCCAGGTCCTCGACGAGCCGGGCGCAGTCCACGAACCTGACCTCGCGCCCCGCCCTGACGGCCTCGATGCCCAGCGCGACGGCGAGGTGCGTCTTGCCCACGCCGGGGCTCCCCACGAACAGGACGTTCTCGGCCCGCTCGACGAACCTCAGGGTCGCGAGCTCCTCGATCTCGGCGCGCGGGACCGACGGCTGGAAGTCCCAGTCGAAGTCCGCCAGCCCCTTGACGTAGGGGAATCCCGACGACCGTATGCGCTGGTTGGTGATCCTGACCTCCCGCGCGGCGACCTCGACGCGCGTCATCTCCTCGAGGGCGGAGGCGAAGCCCCGCTCGCCCGCGGCGACCATCCTCACGTAGTCGGGCAGGGACGCCGCCATCTCGTGCAGCCCGAGCGCGGAGAGGTTCGCCTGCGCCCTGATCGAGGGGCTGCCCTCCGCGACGGCGCCCATCACGCCCCTCCGAGCGAGTCGAGCAGCGCGAGGTTGGCGCGCGCGGCCTCGGCGATGTCAGCGTCGGCCAGGCCCCGCTTCCCCTCGAGGGCCTGCCCATAGTGGTCGGGGTCGTAGTTGATGGGCCTCGACGGCCCGGACGCGGCGTCGTGGACGGCGACCTCCTCGCCGGCCATCCTCACCACGACCTGGCCGCCGGGCATCGCCACGACGCTCACGCGCCGGCCGATGCAGCGCCTGGGCACGGACCACTCCCTGCCGGCGGCCCTGACGAGCATGGTCGGCGGGACGGTCTGGACGCTCACGTCGCCCACCATCGACTCGAGGAGACGGAGGTTCCCGATGGGCCGCAGGCTCTCCTTCTCCCGCATGAACAGCGCGTCGGGCGGCAGGCCGGTGGTGCGGTTCGGCTCCGAGTTTGCCTGGGCCTCGACCCGGGCCACCGCCTCGGCGAGGCCGCCCCACCCGGTGAACTCGCCGCCGTAGGCGAGCAGGCGGTTCAGGAAGCGGTTGGCCGACTCGTCCTTGCCCTTGGTCTGCGGCGAGCGCGGCGCGCAGAGCCTGAGCTCGAAGCCGGCCTCCCGCGCGAACCGCCACGCCCTCTCCTGTCTGGTCCTCCTGCGGCCGGAGACGGTCACCAGGCACGACATGTTGTCCGTGATGCACTCCTCCGGGACGCCGCCGAGGCGGGTGAAGGTGGCGAGCAGGCAGGACAGCAGGTCGTCGAGCGTGCGGCTCCTGACCGGTATGAAGCGGTGCTTCCGGGAGTAGCCGAGCGTCGCGGTGAACACGCTGAACTCGAAGACCTCGCCCTCCGAGTCGACGAGCCTCATGCCCTCCTTCCAGTCGAACTGCAGCTGCCTGCCCGGGGGCGTCTCGAACCGCGGGTGCGGCTCGCGGCCGCCCACGCCTCCGAAGGGCACGTCGCGGGCCCGGCACCATGCGGTGAAGGCGCCGTACCCGGGCAGCCCCTCCCCGCGGCCCTCGCGCAGGAACGCGTACACGGCCATTTTGGTCATCCCGGGCAGCTGGGCCTTCGCGCGGATCACCTCCTCGAGCGGGTCGAAGGCGCTGCCCCTCGCGGACCTCCCGTCGGCGGCGGACTCGCCATCCCGCCAGTACTTGGCGACCGTGTGCCGGTCCATGCCGTGCCTCCTCGCGATCTCGCTGAAGTTCGGCTTCGCGCCGGACCCCCTGTAGACGTTCAGCTCTCCCATTACGTTTCGCTCCATATCCCGCTCCTCCCGGGTCGGATACCCGATCGGAGCATAGTTCCGTTAGCGCAGTTGGTGAAAGTACGTTAGCGGGGTCGGCGAAATCGCGTTAGCGCATTCGGCGAGATGCGTTTGCGAAAGTGGTCAATTTTAGATTAGCGCTAACATCCAGTTGCCCTTCCTGCGGCCGGTGGGCGTCCTCTCGTCGAAGACGAGCCCGTGCCTGAGCAGGAACTTGGAGAGCCGCTGCTTCGAGCGCGAGAGGTCGTCCCTCGCGTCCTCGAGCGCCCTGGTCAGGTCGCGGGCGGCCTCGCACTCGTCGTCGGGGACCCACACCTCGACCACGTTGCCGACCGACAGCATGCGGGCGAGGAACTCGGCGTCGTTGCGGTCGTTCTTCCTGCGCCTGTCCGCGCTGGGCTTGATCATCTTCGAGACGGCGCCGACCACGCAGTCGACCCCCAGGCCGGAAAGCCTCTTCTGCAGGTCGAAGCCCGTGACCCCGGACTCGTACACGCACCTGGCCCTGGGGTCCACGGAACGGACCCACTCCGCGACGGCGCCGGCGTCGTAGCCGAAGGTCGCGGCACGTACCTCCCCGGTCATGACGTCGAGGGAGACGGCCTTTATCGAGCGGGCGTGGACGTCGAGGCCGATGAAGGTGGTAGTATCGAGCATGGGAGCCCCTTCCATGAATGCGGCGTGGCCGCCACGGTTGGATTAGACACTCACCATTGTCGGCCTAATCCGCGGTCTTTCATGCAGCAGGGGCTCTCAATGTTTTTATGTCCTGCTCATATCGTCTCTGCCGGCACCCCGGGACACTCCTTGGCAGCAACCGCACCTAGTCGTTGGGGACATTCTTGGGTAGCACAGTCGACGAAACCCTCGTTGGCGTCGCCCTATAGAGGGGTCTGCAAATAGCTGTGGGCAAAAAACATCAAATATGAGTACTGTTACCTTTTTAGTAGCAGCGATTTGGGGCATTTTAGAGGCTTTTAGACATAGCAGCCAGTCAGGCGAGCTGACGTATTTCCACAAATGTTCAATAAAATGGGCCCCTAACGAGAGATAATCTCATTAGGAGCCCATTATTTAGTGCAAATATATGTCACTATAATGGCAACAGTACTCATATTTGGCATTTTTTGCCCACTGCCCCCTGTGTGGGGATCCGTAACGGAAAGATAGACCCATTTCAAAGCATAAAAATGGGATAGATTTTCCGCCAACAGTCGCCGGAGAAAATCCATCCCAAAAATCAGAGCGCGCTAGAACGTTCCGCCGC
>CABSZR010000095.1 GCA_902482185.1 uncultured Collinsella sp.
GTCTATACGAGCGCTTGGTGGAGGGACGGCTCAATCGCGTGCTGGTCGAGCGATAAAAAAACGGGCGCCCGAAGTACTTGGGCACCCGTAAGCTTGCTACGTGTTGGCTCGCCGGACCATTGGCTCTTAGACGAGCTTGATCTTCTCGATGTCCTTGCGCGAGGACTCGCGATACAGCGAGAACTTGCGGCCGATGACCTGGACGACCTCGGCGTGGCAGCGCTCAGCGAGCTCTTCGGCGGCCTCGCGGGCGGAAAGACTGGAGCCATCGAGCACGGAGCACTTAACGAGCTCGTGCTTCTCCAGGTAGGCGACCGTCTGCTCGACGGTGCCCTCGTTGACATCGGACTTACCGATAATGATGGCGGGGTTGAGGTGATGGGCCATGCTGCGAAGCTGCTTGACCTGGGCTCCTGTCAGTGCCATGGGTTCTCGCTTTCTATGTATGGGGCGCCCCACGATGGGGCCTTAATCTACGTGAGCTGTCCCACGATAGCGCAGGAACGGCGCGGTGTGGAGCGCGTTTGCCCAGTTCAAAAAGAATGCGGATGCCGAGTGAGTGGGCGGCGTGGGCTGCGAACAGGCTATGAGCTGGGCGCAGAGACCGGCTCCCATGCAATAAACGCCCAGCGAACCTTGCGGACATGATCGAGCATATAGCGCCCCTGCGGCACGCCCTTGGAGCCCGGCTCACCGGCATGGGGGTTCTCAATCATGTGCTGAGCGATATAGTCGCGCAGGCGGTCGATTTTATCCTCGTTGCCATGCTCGAGCATACGGGAGAAGTCCGTCACGCCTGCCTCGAGGCTATCGAAGGTATCGCGACGAGGCGATTCAAAGTACGTAACCTGCGGCAGGGCACCCATCTGAATGAGGATATTAAAAGCATACACAAAGCCATTACTGCAGGTAACCGAGGCGCCGATAGCGTTCATCAAGTGCAGGTCATAGCGCGGGCTGGAGTTGGCGACCATCGTGACAGCACAACACCGACGAGCCGTACGATCAAGCTTGGCAAGCGCGCCTTTTAGGTTGGTCGTCGTAACCGACCGACTGGCAAAGGCAACATCTACAGCCTTGGCAACCGGCCCAACCAGATCCCAATCGTCATCCCAAGCAAGCTCAAGCGGTGTAATAAGATCCTCGAGCCCGTAATACTCAATGCCGGCATCAAGGGTGCCCAACATGGCAGGAGAGAAGTCGGCAGCAATCACGGAATGCCCAGCCTGAGCAAGCGGAATAGCAATCGACCCAGCCCCACACCCCATATCGAGCACCGACTCGCCGGGCTCAAGCGCCAACAGCTTTATAAAATCCTGAGCATACGGAGCAGTTTCCAGTGGACGAAAATGCCGAGCTCGCTTATCCCACTCAAAAGAATCATCAGCCCGCCGCCGAGCAGCTTGCAGACGCATCCATTCGCCATTCCAATCCGCAGCAAGCAGCTCAGATTGAATTACACTATCAGCCACGGGCTATCCCCCTCACAACAAAAAAGCGACTCCCCCCAAAAGAAGAGCCGCAACCAGCATATATCAGAAAAAGAACCGTTCCAACGCCAAACCGCCGCACCAGCCAAGTGGTGCAGGAGCGAAGCAACTGCAACCGGGATAGAACCCAACTGAGGTCCCGTTGTGCGGGAGCCCCGGGGAGGGCAAATATATAAGGTCGATCGCGAGTTCCGCACGAGCCGGAGAGCACTTAATGTGCTCTCCGTGCGAGTCAGGACTGTCCGAGCAGGCGACTTCATATGCCGCCGCGCGGCCGGGGCGAACCCCTCCCAAAGATTTTCAAAAAAGTTGTTGACGCGCGCGTAACGACTCGTCTAATATATCCCTTGCGCAATGGACCTGTAGCTCAGTTGGTTAGAGCGTCCGGCTGATAACCGGGAGGTCACAAGTTCGAATCTTGTCAGGTCCACCATCAAAACTGTTAAAAGCCTCGGGGCAATTGCCTCGAGGCTTTTTTCTTAGCCACAGAAGGTAGTCAAAAAAGCTCTGTCCCAAATTAACTACTTTGATTTTGTGTGCTACGCGAAAGTTTGGGTAGTATAGCTATTCAACGCGGCGGGCCGCCGCGTGTTAACCGCTACGTACCGGAGGTGTTCCATGGTTCGTGTCGACATAGAGACCATCGTCATGGCCGCCGGTCCCGTGCCATCGCTTATCGTGCTTCGCGAGCGCTGCGGCAAGTCGGATTCGACGGCGCCCCTGCGTTCGCTTTCCATTCAGACCGGCTCGTTTGAGGCCGCGGCCATTAGCCGTGGCATCGATAGCGGTCGCGCCGAGCGTCCGATCACGCACGACCTGCTGCTTGACACCGTCGATGCCCTGGGCGCCAAGCTCGAGCGCATCGAGATCGTTCGCGCCGAGCCGCCGGTGTTCTACGCGACGATCGTCGTACTGGCCGATGGTGACGAGCGCAAGATCGATGCCCGTCCCAGTGATGCCATTGCCCTTGCCGTGCGCAGCAATGCCCCCATGTTTGTGGAGGACGACATCATGAATCGCCTGGGCACTGTTTCTGCCCATACCGAGGAAGTTGACGACGAGCAGGAGTTCGAGAAGTTCGACGAGTTCGTCCATACGCTCTCGCCCGATGATTTTTAAATGACGGGTAGCCATGAGACGGAGTGTGCACTGATGGAGCGTGGCGTCTCGGCCGAGGCCGCCGCCATTGCCCGCGAGGCCCAGATGCGCTCGGAGGCATCCGAGGCAGCTCGCATCGCCTATGTGACGCAGGCCCGCACGCTCCGCGAGCGCCGCGGCTCGTTTATCAAGATGGTTGTCGTCTCCGCCCTTGTCGCGGCAATCTGCTCACGCCTTCGTGGTACAGTTGGTGCGCTTGGGTTTTCGATCTCTACGGGCCTGGTGATCTGGGGCGTGGTCGATGCAGTCATGCTGACCAGTCAGATCAAGGTGCTCGACAAGCGCGCGGCGGACATGATGCGCACCCGCGACGCTGCCGCCAAGATCGCTGCCGAGGCACAAGAACTGTAACGACGTCAGACTCGATGGGAAGGTCTAAAGATGGCACAGGATATGCAGGATGCCGGTAACGTCTCCGCCGAGCTCGACGCCATGGTGTGCGATCTGATCGGCGCGTTCTTGGACGACCTTGCCGCCGGTGAAAACCCTGGCGTGGTCGTGGCAATTGAGGATGCTGCTTCCAACCGTTATCTGGCGGCGCTCGACGAGGACGGCGAAGAGGCGTGCCTGGAGGCGGCCACCAACTTTATCTCCGAGCACAAGATGGGTCTTAAGGACGAGGGCCTGGGCCGTATCGTCCGCTATGCCATCGGCTACACCGGCTGCGTCGAGATCGATGGCGGCTACCATGACGCCCTGCTCGTGAGCTTTTTCGAGACGACGCTCGAGAGCGGTTTTTCGGCATATGTGCTGTATGAGGGCATGGGCGCCGGCGATGGTTTTATGTGGAGCGACCCTGAACCTGCAGGTGAGGAAACCCCTCTCATCTAAAATCGCTAAAATAAACGAGTTTTCGGTAAAAGGCTCAATATTCCCGCTGAGCGTTGTATCGCTGGGCGGGCCGCATACGCGTGCCGTTTGTATATGGATAGAAGATAGGGGAACTACATGCGCGTAGACAATCTGAGGAACATCGCCATCATCGCCCACGTCGACCACGGCAAGACGACGATGGTCGACAAGCTCCTGCGTGCCACGGACGCCTTCCGTGCCAACCAGCAGGTCGAGGACCGCGTCCTGGATTCCAACGACCAGGAGCGCGAGCGCGGCATTACGATTCTCGCCAAGAACATCTCTATCGAGTATAAGGACGTCAAGATCAACGTCATCGACACCCCGGGCCACGCCGACTTCGGCGGCGAGGTCGAGCGCGTGCTGCGTATGGCCGACGGCGCCCTGCTGCTGGTCGACGCTTTTGAGGGCCCCATGCCCCAGACCCGCTTCGTGCTGCGTCACGCTATCGACACCGGCCTTAAGATCATGATCGTCATCAACAAGATCGACCGTCCGGGTGCTAACCCCGAGAAGGCCTACAACGACTGCCTGGACCTCATGGCCGACCTGGGCGCCACCGACGACCAGCTTGAGTTCGCCATGGAGCACGTGGTCTACGCCAGCGCCATGAATGGCTTTGCCCGCCTTGATCCCAACGACGGCAACATGGACATGTATCCGCTGCTCGATATGATCATCGACGACATGCCCGCGCCCGAGGTTGACGAGAACGCTCCGCTGGCCATGCAGTGCGTGACCATCGACCACTCCAACTTCGTTGGCCGTATCGGCATCGGTCGCGTGTATTCCGGCGCCATCCATCAGGGCGACCAGATTCTGGTTGTGAAGAACGACGGCTCCAGCGCCACCGCTACCGTCAAGCAGCTCTTTACCTTCGACTACCTGGGCCGCACCGAGTGCCAGGAAGTCGGCGCCGGCGACATCGCCGCCGTCGTGGGCATCGACCGCACCGATATCGGCGATGTCTACACCGATCCCGAGAACCCCGTCGAGCTCGAGCCCATCGAGATCGACCCGCCGACCCTGTCCATCGTCTTCGAGGCTTCGACCTCCCCGCTCGTCGGTCGCGACGGAGACATCGTGGGCGCCCGTCAGCTCAAGGAGCGCCTGTTCAACGAGGCCGAGAACAACGTGACCATGAAGATCGAGGAGCTCGAGGACAAGAGCGGCGTCGAGGTCTCGGGCCGCGGCATTCTGCACCTGTCCGTTCTGATGGAGTCCATGCGCCGCGAGGGCTTTGAGTTCCAGGTCGGTCGTCCCCGCGTTCTGTTTAAGAAGGACGAGAACGGTAACAAGCTGGAGCCTGTCGAGCAGGCCGTTGTTGAGTGCCCGGACGAGTACTCGGGCAAGGTCGTTGAGGTCTTCGGCACCTCTGGCGGCATCATGACGAGCATGGATACCTCGGGCATCGTGACGCACCTTGAGTTTAAGATCCCGACCCGCGGCATCATGGGTCTTAAGAACCGCATCATGAACGTCACTCACGGCGAGGGCGTGTTCTACCACACCTTCCTGGAGTACGGCCCCTATGCCGGCGAGATCGGCAACCGCCAGAACGGCGCCATGATCTCCATGACCACCGAGAAGGCCGTTGCCTACGCTCTGGGTACGCTGCAGGAGCGCGGCCAGCTGTTTGTTGAGCCGGGCACCGAGTGCTACGAGGGCATGATCGTGGGCGAGCGCAGCAAGGCCGGCGACATGGTCGTCAACATCGCCCGTACCAAGAACCTGGGCAACCAGCGCTCCTCGACCTCCGATATCTCCGTCCAGCTGGTGCCGCCCCGCACCTTCTCGCTGGAGGAGGCGCTGGAGTACATCGCCGACGACGAGCTGGTGGAGATCACTCCCAAGAACATCCGCCTGCGCAAGCGTCTGCTCAACGCCACCGACCGTAAGAAGGCCGCCGTCCGCGCCGGTCAGGTCAACAAATAAGCGCTGGACTTTATAGCGTCTAACAAGAAAGGGCGTCGACCGTAATGGTCGGCGCCCTTTTTGTGCATAGGGACTGAGCTGGTCTGCACCACCACAAAGGTGCCTGGTCCCTTTGTGGTGGTTGGCGGCTAAGCGGTGGGGAGTCCTGGCGTGTTAGCCGGCTGCTGCGGCTTGACGCGGGCGTTGCGCCAGATGATCTGGATGGCGTAACCGAGCGTAAAGACGAAGGCTACGCCGCTGACAAAGCTGCCCATAAGGGGGAGTGCCGTGAGTGCGCCCGCGGCGATACCGCCCACGGCGGCCATGGCGTAGCGGTTCTGGTTGTGTCCGACCATGCGTGCGATCGCGGTGCCCGTAAATGCCGCCGAGACTAGGGCGATACCGATTACGGCGCACATGAGGGCTCCGGCGAGTGACAGGCCTGCAATCGAGATGATGAGCAGCAGGACGGCGGGAATGGCGGCCGCCGTGCCCAAAAGACCGCTCACCCACAGCGGCGTGGGACGCTGGCGGAGCATGCCGGCGGCACTGGTGGTCGCACGCGGAAAGACGAGCTCGAGCAGCAGTGCGACAAAGCAGGTAG
>CABSZR010000096.1 GCA_902482185.1 uncultured Collinsella sp.
AGGATACGGTGAGGCGGGCGCTAAGCCGCATCCTGGGAGATGCGGGAATCGGTGCGACCGACCCAGATGCGCCGCTGCCATATCACCTGCTCTTGCAAGGACTCTGCTTTGGATTGCCGGGCTATGCCAATCCTGCTTCGAGGCGAAAGTGTGGCGCGGATCGCTGGGACATCCAGGTTTTTCCTACGGGCGCCGTGTTCGACGTAGCAGATACGATTGGCATGCTGGACGAGCGTCCGCTGATAACGATTAACTTGATGTATGACCCCGATGTGGATGCGCTGGGCCTGGAATTGCTGGCCGTGCAGTCGCTACTCGACATAGAGCGCGACGGCATCGACGAAATCCGTGTGCCGCGACCGGGCGTTGGCCGCATGCGCTGGGGGTTTGGTTTTGATGGGCAGCATGTGACTACGGTGTGCCAGCGGCTTTAAGCACTGAGGTGTTTCCGGCTTCCGTTACTTGGTGGCCTTCATGGGCGGCATGGGCTTCCAGTTGGGGTCCTTGATGATCTTGCGGGCGTCCTTCATGCCGCGGCGCAGCGCCGGAATTCCGGTCTTAAAGCACTTGTCAACGGCGGCCAGGCGAATGAACTCCTTGCAGAAGGTCGCGGCGTTGCCCAGACGGAACAGCACGGGGTGATAGTCGCCGTAAATCTGCATGTAGCGGGCCAGATAACCGCGGTTGCGCATGATGTAGTAACGGTTGGTGTCGCTCGTGGAGTTGAGCTGTCGTTTGCCGGCGATGTCCCAGTTAGAGACGGCGCGGGCGCGTTTGAGCACCACGTCGGCGACTACAGCGGCGGGGAAGTGCTGGCTGGCGACATAACCGTAGCAGGCGTCGTCGCCGTAGATGAAGAAGCGAGCGTCGGGCAGGCCGATCTTGTCGACCACACGGCGCGAGAACATGCCGCCCTCAAAGCACAGCTGGTTCATGGCGCGATGGCCCTCGGGGCCTAAGTCCCACTTGGCGACGGGGTTGGGAATGCCGAGCGAAAGGATGAGCTGGTACTGCCAAAAGAAGGCGCCGCCGTCGAAGTCCAGGCGCGAACCCTGGATGACGTCGTAGCGGACGGTCCACTTGGCCAAGCGCTCGATGCCTTCGGGGATGACGAGCACGTCATCGTCCATGACCCAGAACCACTGGGCCCCCAAGTCGTAGGCGCATTTAGTGCCGGCGGAGAAGCCGCCCGCACCGCCGCCGTTTTCGAGCTGCGGGGCGTAGATGACACGGTCGGTGCCGCCCTGCGCGTCGGGCTGCTCGGTGTCGATGCCCCACAGGTTGGCCAGGCGCTCGTTGAATGCGGTGCACATGGCCTCGGTCTCGCGCGAATTCTCGTTATCGACAATCACGATGCGCCAGGGCGCGGCCGTGAGCTCGGTCATGGAGTCGAACAAATTGGCCAGGAGTTCCTGGCGTTTGTACGTAACGACGACGATGGCGAGCTTATCGATGGGAGCGGGAAGGGTTGAAGGCATGAGGCAATATATCCTTTCACGCGCGGCGGGCGAGTGCTGCGCGGAAGCTATCGAATACGTCCTTGGGACTGTCCTATTGTAAAGGCTCGGCGCACCTTGGCGGCAAGCTTTGAATAAAACGCAGGAACCTGCCATGGGCCCGCCGCATGACGTGGGGCTGCTTTGCCCGCAAGAGGCTCCATAGATTATATAAACGCCCGCTGGCGCGCTGACCCTTTGATACCATGAAACGACAGGTATTTCCTAAGGAGCACATTTGTCTACTAACGCCTCTGGCAGCCCTGTTCTGTCGCTGCTTATTCCCATTTACAATGTTCAGCGCTACCTGCGCGAGTGCCTCGATTCCGCCCTGGCGCAGACGCTCAAGGATATTGAGATCATCTGCATTAACGACGGGTCGACCGACAACTCGCCGGCGATTATCCGCGAGTATATGGAGCGCGATAGGCGCGTCAAGATGATCGACAAGGCCAACAGCGGCTACGGCGACTCGATGAACCACGGCCTGGAGATGGCGCGTGGCAAGTACGTTGGCATCTTGGAGTCCGATGACTTTATGGCGTCCGACGCACTCGAAAAACTTGTCTCGGCCGCCGATAGCAATAATGCCGACTTTGCGAAGGCGAACTTTGATTTCTACTGGTCTAAGCCCGAGGAGCGCCGTTCGCTGCACGAGATGTTTAAAGCCAAGGACTGTGGCAAGCCAGTGCACCCGAGCGATACGACGCAGTTCTTTAAGCAAAAGCCGTCGATTTGGTCGGCCGTGTACCGTCGCGATTTTCTTGAGCGCAACGGCATCAAGTTCTTGCCGACTCCGGGGGCATCCTTTCAGGACACGTCATTCGCCTTTAAGGTGATCGCGTGCGCCGATAAGGCTGTTTACCTGCATGATGCCGTGTTGTCGTATCGCCAGGACAACGAGAATTCCTCGGTCAATTCTTCGGCTAAGGTCTTTTGCGTCAATACCGAGTATGCCGAGATTGAGCGTTGGATTCGAGAGGATTATGCCCGCGACCACGCAAGCGGCGATGTCGCGCGCATGCTCAAGTTTAATCAGCTCATTAAGTACGATTCGTACATGTGGAACTACGTACGCCTGGCGCCCAAGTTCTATAAGGAGTTCCTGGTTCAGATGGCCAAGGAGTTCCAAGCGGCCTTGGACGCCGGGGACTTTTCGCTTGATGACCTCAAGCCGTGGAAGCGCGCGAATCTCGCTGCCATCCTCAAAGATCCCGAGGGCTGGGTTGACGAGCATCCGAGTTTTGCGACGGATGGTGCCTTGGGGCGTGCTAAGTATTACGCCTCGGTTGGAGGCCCAGGCGTGGTTGCTGCCTTCCTCATCGAATCGCTGAGGGGGTAGGTCGGCATGGGAGAGGCCTCGTGTCCTGAAGCTACCATTGTCGTCCCCGTTTACAACTCTGCGCGCTCCATTCAGCGATGCCTCGATTCGCTGTTGGCCCAGTCCGAGCGCTCGATTCAGGTTGTGTGTGTCAACGACGGTTCGACTGATGATTCGTTGAACTTGTTGCGCCAGATCGCGCAGGCCGACGATCGCGTACTGGTGATTGACCAGGAAAACGCGGGCGTTTCGTGCGCTCGAAATGCCGGTATCGATGCCGCCGAGGGCGAGACCGTCTTTTTTGTGGACGCCGACGATTACATCGATGCCCAGACGATCGAGCGCGTGCTACATGCTATGGAGTCTGCAGATGCCGAGGCCGCCGTTTTTGGCGGCGTCTGTGAACCTGCCGATGCTGCCCCCAAACGCGTCCAGCAACTCATGAGCCCCAAAGCTGGTACCTTCGGCGCCCGTGATCCCCAACTGCTGCTCCATTCGAATGCGCAGCCCTATGCCTGCCGTGCGGCTTTTTCGCGCGAGCTGCTCAATCGCGAAGGCATTCGCTTCGCCCCCGGTTTGGCTTTGGGCGAGGACGTCGTCTTCCAATTTGCGGCTTATGCGCTTGCCCGCAAGACCGTCGTCATGCCGGACAAGTTCTACCACTACGTGATGGAGAGTGAATCGGCGACGCACGAGTTCAACAGTGCCGAGGCTCGCGCCAAAAAGCTTGACGCCCACATGAGGATGCTCGAGGAGGTCTTGGAGGACTGGGCGGCCTACGGTCTTTTGGACCTGTGCCCCGGCGAGCTGATAACTTGGTTTTTGGACCTAATTGTGTTCGACCTGGCGCGCTTGGATGCCGATGACTTCCATCGCGTGGCGGCTCGCGTCAACATGGACCTTACGACGTTTTTGGGAACGGAGTGGGCGGATATGCCTGCTAAGGGCGCCGTTTGCCGTGTTGCCCGCAAGCTCGTTGCGGCGACCTCGGGCGTTTCGATGGCAGACGCCACGCTGTTCTATCTTTCGACTCGCGGTCTCAAAGCCTGCCTGGAGCGCTTTATCTAATTCCAAGCGCTGCCGCCCGCCGCAACTCGGCTGCTAAAATAACTCTGTTACACGCTATTCAACAGGAGGTTCTCTTGCAGAACTCTGATACCCCTAAAGTTTCGCTGCTTGTTCCCATCTGCAATGTTGAGCGCTACCTGCGCGAGTGCCTCGATTCCGTCGTGGCGCAGACGCTCAAGGACATCGAGATCATCTGCATCAACGACGGTTCTACCGATAGCTCGCCAGATATCATCCGCGAGTACATGGAGCGCGATCCCCGTGTAAAGATGATCGACAAGGTTAACAGCGGCTACGGCGACTCGATGAACCGCGGCCTGGAGATGGCGCGCGGCGAGTACGTGGGCATCCTTGAGTCCGACGACTTCATGTTTGAGGATTCGCTCCAAAAGCTGGTCGCCAAGGCCGATGCTGAGCATGCCGATGTGGTAAAGGGCGACTTTTACCTGTATTGGTCCACGCCCAGCGAACGCCGTGAACTGTTTGGGATTATCGACGAGCATATGACGGGCGCCGCGTATCGCCCCGTCGATCGCCCGGGCATCTTCTACCGCAAACCTTCCATTTGGTCGGCTATCTATCGGCGCGAGTTCCTCAACGACAATCAGATTCGGTTCCTTCCCACGCCGGGTGCCTCGTATCAGGACGCAGGCTTTAATTTTAAGGTTTGGGCTTGTGCCGAACGTGCCGCGTTTATTGCGGACCCCATTTTGTGCTATCGCCAGGATAACGAGAAGAGCTCCGTTAATTCGCCCAACAAGGTGTTTTGCGTGTGCGACGAGTATGCCGAGATGCAGCGATTTTTGACCGAGCGTCCCGAGCTCAAGGCTCAGCTCCAGGGCATTTTAATGCGCATGAAGGTCGATACGTATCGTTGGAATGATGAGCGTCTGGTCGATGAATTGCGTGAGCAGTTTTGGAAGAAAGCCTCGTCCGAGCTCAAGGCCGATTGGGATGCCGGTCGCTTTGACCTGTCGCTGTTTGATCCGCGTGGCGAGACCGACTTGCGCCTGATGGTCAAGTCGCCCCGCGCCTATATCGATTCGCGCTTTGACTTTAAGAAGCCGGGCAAGCTCAATACGTTTAAGCATTACTTTAAGATCGGCGGCCTGCCGTTGGTCTGGCGCGTGCTGACGTATCAGCGCACCTACGGCGACAACCCGCACCCTGATGACGTTCCCGCCGCACAGTAGGAGCGAGTGATTATGGCTACCCCCAAGATTTCCGTTGTCGTTCCCATCTACAAAGTTGAGGAGTGCCTGGCCTGGTGCCTGGACTCCCTGCTTGCGCAGGACATGCCCGATTGGGAAGGCGTGCTGGTCAACGATGGCTCGCCGGATGGTTCGCGCGATATTGCGGCTGCGTATTGCGAAAAGGACGCGCGCTTTACGCTGGTCGATAAGGAGAACGGCGGCCTGTCGAGTGCGCGTAATGCAGGCATCGCCGCGTCCACGGCGCCTATCGTTGCGTTTTTGGATTCCGACGACCGATTTACGCCCGATGCATGCCGCGTGATCGTCGATGCCTTTGAGCGCGAGGACTGCGACATTTTGACCTTTGGCGCGAACCCGTATCCGCCGGAGGCGGGGTATCCGTGGCTTAACTATGTGCTGAGCCCGCGTGATGTGTCGTTTGTGGGCTATAGCTCTGACCTGCTGTTTAAGGAAGCGTCTCGCCCCTTTGCATGGCGCACCGCCTGCAAGCGTGAGTTTTTGCTGGGCAACGGGATCGTGTTCGACGAAACCGTTAAGTATGGCGAGGACCAGGTCTTCGATTTTGCCGTGTACGGTCGTTCGCATAAGACCGCGCTTATCTCGAACAAGCTGTATGACTACCGCGTGGCGCGCAAGGGTTCGCTCATGGACACCATGCGCTACGACGACGAGACGCGTCTGCTGGAGCATGTGAAGATTTACTCCGCTGTGCTGGCTGACTGGCAGCGCGACGGTCTCGATGCCCAGTATGCCGATGACCTGGCGTACTTCCTATGCGATCTGGTGCTGTACGATGCGCTCAGGTTGCTGGGTTCGGACTGCGGCAAGGTGTTTGCTGCCGTTGCCACGGCGCTTGCTGGTTCTGCCGTGGGCAGCGATGCTGCGCTCGCAC
>CABSZR010000097.1 GCA_902482185.1 uncultured Collinsella sp.
GTGCGGAAGAAGATCATCTTGGCGTCTTGGCCGCCCAGCTCGATGGCGCAGCGCGTCTGCGGATAGAACCTGCTGATCGCGAGCGCGTTGGCGACCACCTCCTGAACGTACGAGGCGCCCAGCGCGGTCGCGATATCGCGCGCACCCGAGCCGGTCACCGCAACGCGCAGCGACTCATGGGGAAAGCGCTCGGCGAGCTCGCCGAGCATGGCGCGCACGCTCGCTGTCTGACACGCCCCGTGGCGGCGATATCCCCACCACGCCTCGGTCATATCCTCGTGCATCGCGTAAACTTTGGTCGTCGTCGACCCTACGTCCAGTCCTACTAGCAACGCCATAATGCTCCGTCTCTCGCATTTTTCCCGCTAGAGATATACCACTCTACGTAATACAACAGACTGTTGTATTTAAACTCCGTATAAAAAGCGGCTGCCGAAACGCTTCAGCAGCCGCCGAATGCACCAACAGATTGTTCTGCGCGCTAGCACGTCGGGCAACGGAGCAGCACGGGCCCTCCGGTCATGCGCACCGCTCACGCCCGCGATGTCGCCGAGAGAGCTATCCACGCTTAGGGCTCCAACCAAGCAAGTCGCCCGCGCTCAGCAGATCCCTAAGCGAGCTACTCGCACTCAGGAGCCATAGCCTGCTCCAAGAGCTCGGCATGCTCCTCCTCGAAAACCGTCCCCACAGGGAAGGCGCGACGGAAGACGAAGCGGGAAATCGGACCGGCTACCAAAAGGTTCCACGGCAGCGCCATCACAAAATTATGCGGGATGTTTGATCATCCAGATCGCGGGCACGGAATACAGGTTCGCAAGGATGCCGCCGGGCATGTGCGTCAGACCCTCGCAGGCACCGTACAGCGACATGATGATGACCATGGGAACGACCATGCAGGAGCTGACGGCGAGCGTCATGGCAAGTGGCGAGCTCTTGCCCGGCGTGACCAAGTACTTAAAGGCGAAACCCTTGGCGAGCGGGCTGGCGACGAACCAGTCGCAGCACATGGCAAAAATGTAGGCAACGGGGAAGCCGAGCCACGCAGTGGCAACGACCTCGCCGTTGATGGCCCCGTGCTGCAGGGCAACGTTGTAGATGCTCATCCAGAGCACCATGCAAAAGCACATGATAAAGGTGAACAGCAGGCTCTCTCGTTTGTTGATAGGCATAAAGGGCAGATTCCTCTCTGTGTTGTACCGCGGCGCCACGCAACAAAAACGGGCGGGCAAGATGGAGCTGTTGGAACTTCATCTCGCCCGCCCGTGGTACGCGCGTCTGCGACTACTTATGTGGTGGAACTACCCTAACACGAACGGCGCGCGCTTCGTAAGCGTTGAGTTTGTGGAGATGCAGGGCACCAAAACCCCCGACCCCATAAGTTGCGGTGGAATACGGACTGTTTTGACCCTTTAAGCAGCAATTCAGTCCCTATTTCACCGCAACTCATTTGGTGCAAAGTAACCTGTCCCCCTTGTACCAATTAGCTGGTGTGGCGCCAGCGAGGGTCGGTGAGCGTACGCGCCACACCCAGTCCAACGGGCAGAAACGCTACGATGAGCACTGCGCGCACAAACCAGCCGAGCATATTGACCGTGTCGAAGGTGCACATGTAATACATCGAGCGATACAGATACAAGCCCGGCACCATAATGACAATCGAAGGCACCGTGAGGGCGATGCGCGGGTAGGTGAGCTTGACTTCAGCCAAGCTTGCGAGCAGCCCCGATACCAGCGCGCCGATAAACGCTGCTGCCTCGGGAGGCATTCCCGTGCTGAGGCCCAGGAAGGGAATCATCGTCGGCGCATCGACAAGGGTCAGACGCAGGGTATTGGACACGGCACCGATCAACCCAGCTGCCGCGGCCATCTTTACCGGGCTGTTGAACATCACCGAGAAGCCGAATACGCCAACGAAGCTCATCACCACGCGCAGGAGCGTAAGGGCAAGCGGCGAAAGGCCCAGTGGGGCAAAGTCGTCCGGCGCCAGGCCAACACACTCGGCAACCATCCAACCTACGAGGGTCGCCATCACAATAATCGATACGGCATATGAAAGGCGCTCGATACCGCTTCGCATGTCGAGCTTAGCGATGTCGAGGCCTGCCGTAATGAGTGGAAAGCCGGGAATCACAAAGAGCATGGCGCCGATATAGCCTTCTTGGTGCGACATTGCCCCCGGTATGACCTGGCCAAGGCCGAGCAATGCCAGCAGATACGAAACGCAAGCGAGCGCAACGCCGGTCGTCAGCGCGCTGAACTGACCAAGGCCTTGCTTGAGAATATGGGAGCGGGCAAAGTTGCCGACACCCGCGCCCACAAACGCGCATGCCATCTCAATAGGACCGCCACCAAGTAAAAAGACAAAGGCGCCACAGGCGCAGGCCGCCGCAAGGCCCTGTTGCCAAGGCGCGTAATCAGGTTTTGAACTCTCAACGGTCTTGAGCATCTCGTGATACTCGTGCACCGTGAAGCGACGACCATAGGTCTCGATTTCCTTGAGGAAACTCTCCATCATCCAAATGCGATGGGTATTGACGCCCGTTGTGGGCAAGCTGACGACCTCATTAAAGCAGTGACCATCTTCGATGCAGGTACACTCAAACGACAGGAGACTTAAGTCAACGTGGATGGTGACACCGAGTACGGCGGCAACACGATTCATGGTATCGCGCACGCGCCAGGCACCCGTTCCGCTCGCGAGCATAAGCATGCCGGTGCGGCAGATGATGGATGATTTATCGGTGAGCGGCGCATCGACGGCAAGTTCATCGCCTGCCGTCACGATCTGGTGCCAGTCAGTTTTCATATGGAGCGCGCCGGCACGAACGCCGTGGTGTAGGGGGGCTCTCGAAAGCAGCGAGTCAAGGCGCGAAGGCTGTGAGGGCTCCGCCGATTCGCCCTCGTCCTCGTCGGGCTCTTCATCGACCAGATCAAAGGAATCAAGCGGCGCTGGCTCGCGACGGTCGATCAGCTCCTCGTCCTCATCATCAAAGTAATTGAACTGATCGAGCATGTCCTCTTCGATTGAACGCTCGCTCGCGTCGTCCATATAGACGCTCCCTTCCTACCGACTAACCCCCATCCTAGGCAGCAACGGCTAAAGGAAACATAAAAGAGACGGCTGTCATGCATGGAAGGCGCAAACCCCCAATGCGTCGGTAGATCCCCAACGACTAGGACTGTCCCCAAGTGCCGGCAGAAAAGGAACGTCCCTAAGTGCCAACCAGGGCAACACCGCAGATAGAGGACGGACAGCGAAAGCCCGCCAGAGCGAGCAAGGTCCTTTTGGGGCGAGATGACACCATAGGTTGAGCATAAGTCAGCGAGCGGGCCGCATTTGTGACAAGGTGACGTGAAACGAAAGGGCGCTGACCTTCTGGTCGCGCCCTTGAAGTTGAACGTCAGATTGTCCAAATGCGGCCCGCGCAGCGTCGAGCCGTTACGCGGTTTGGTAAAACCGCGTAACCCCCTAGTACATCTTTGCGCCGGCGGGGATGGAAGCGTCGAGCTGAATCAGGTTGAGGCGCTCCTCGCCCTCCTCCTCATGGATGGCGCTGATGAGCATGCCGCAGCTGGGGATGCCCATCATCTTGCGCGGAGGCAGGTTGGTGATGGCGAGCAAGGTCTTGCCGACCAGGTCCTCGGGCTCGTAATAAGCGTGAATACCGGAGAGGATGGTGCGGTCGGTACCGGTACCGTCGTCGAGCGTAAAGTTCAGCAGCTTCTTGGACTTCTTGACGGCCTCGCATGCCTTGACCTTCACAGCGCGGAAATCGCTCTTGGAGAAGGTATCAAAGTCGACGAATTCCTCGAACAGCGGCTCAACGGCGATCTTGGAGTAATCGAGCGTGGGCTTGAGCGGCTTGACGAAGGGGCTCGCGTTGTTGCCGGCCTCGGCAGCCTTGGCAGCAGCGGCACCGGACTGGAAACCCTTCTCGGGCTTCATGTGCGGGAACAGCAGGACGTCGCGGATAGAAGCCTGGTTAGTAAGCAGCATGACCACGCGGTCGATACCAATGCCAATGCCGCCCGCGGGAGGCATACCGTACTCGAGGGCGCGCACGTAGTCCTCGTCATACTCCATAGCCTCATCGTCGCCGCCGGCCTTCTCGGCCATCTGGGCAGCAAAGCGCTCAGCCTGGTCGACCGGGTCGTTGAGCTCGGAGAATGCGTTGGCGTACTCGTGGCCGGCGATGACCAGCTCAAAGCGGTGAGTCAAACGCGGGTCGTCCTCAAAACGCTTAGCGAGCGGGCTGACCTCGATGGGGTAATCGCACACGAAGGTCGGGTTGACGATGGTGTCCTCGCCCAGCTCATCGTAAATCTCGGCGATGATCTTGCCGGCAGTCCACTCGGGCTTGATCTCCAGGCCCTTCTCGCGTGCGGCGGCAGCAAGCTCCTCGACCGGCGTGTCGATGGTGACCTGCTTGCCGAGCACGTCGGAGACGATGTCGGTCATGGGACGGCTGGCCCACTCACCAGAAAGGTCGATGGTCTGGCCCTGGTACTCGATGACCTCGGGGTTGCCGATGGCCTTGTTAGCCGCCTTAATGACACCCTGGGCGAGCGCCTTCATGCCCTCGAGGTCTGAGAAGGCACGGTAGGCCTCCATCGTGGTGAACTCGGGGTTGTGGGTAAGGTCCATGCCCTCGTTACGGAAGATGCGGCCAATCTCGAAGACACGCTCAAAGCCACCGACGATGCAGCGCTTGAGGTGCAGCTCGGTAGCAATGCGCAGGTAGCACTCTTGATCGAGCGCGTTGAAGTGCGTGATGAACGGCTTAGCCGTAGCGCCACCCTGGATAGTCTGCAGAATGGGGGTCTCGACCTCCATGTAGCCGTCGGACTCCATAAAGCGGCGGAAAGTGGAGAGAATCTGCGAGCGCTTGCGGAAGGTCTCGCGAACATCGTCGTTGGCAATCAGGTCGACATAGCGCTGACGATAGCGGGTCTCCTTGTCGGAGAGGCCATGGAACTTCTCGGGCAGCGGGCGAACGGCCTTGGAGAGCAGCGTCGCGCTCTTGGGGGCAACGGAAAGCTGGCCGCGCTGGGTGCGCACGACCACGCCGGTCACGCCCAGGATGTCGCCCAGGTCGAGGGCCTTGAGCGTATTCCAGGCGGCCTCGTCCATGTCGTTGATGCGGCAGAACAGCTGAATCTCGGCAGTCGCATCGCGCACGACGATGAACATGATCTTGCCCTGACCGCGCTTGGCGACCACGCGGCCGGCGATCTTCACGACGTCCTCGGTGTCCTCGCCATCGGCAAGCTCGGCGTACTTAGCCTCGATATCGGCGACGTAGTCCTCAAGCTCAGAGTGCTCGGGATAGGGGTTCTGGCCCGCCTCGAACAGGGCGGCGCGCTTGGCCAGGCGGGTGGCGCGCTCGTCGTTGAGCGTCGATGCCTGATCGGCGGCGTTCTGGTTCTCTGCCATAAGTTAGCTCCTCAAACTAAAACGCTCCCCAGGATTCGGTCCCAGGGAGCGAAAACATACCTTTACGCGGGACCGTGGTCTAGCGTGCGATCTTGGCGATGGTGTAGACGCGAGTCTTGCCGGAAGGCGTAACGACCTCGACGGAATCACCCTCGCCGTGACCGATGATGGCGTGACCGACCGGAGACTCGTTGGAGATCTTGTGCTCGAGCGAGTTGGTCTCGGTGGTACCAACGAGCGTGACTTCCATGACCTCGCCGTTGGGATCAATCAGCGAAACGGTGGAACCGATGGAGACGGTCAGATCGCCCGTGGTGGCAGCAACCTGAGCGTTGGCAAGAATGGCCTGGATCTCGGCGATACGAGCAGCATTCTGGGCCTGCTTGTCCTTGGCGGCATCGTACTCGGAGTTCTCCGAAAGGTCGCCGAACG
>CABSZR010000098.1 GCA_902482185.1 uncultured Collinsella sp.
AACCTCGGCCTGAATAGCTTCTTCGGCCACACGTTCCTTCTCCTGTGCGCGCTGCTGCGCGGCGGCCTCGGCGTTGCGATAGGCACGCTCCAGCAGGGCTTCCTGCGAGTTGAAGGGTTTCTCACCCTCTGCACGCTCCACGGGGACCCAGGTGCCGTCGCTCGTGAGGCTGCGGGCCTTCACGTTGTCGCGCAGCTGCATGCCCATGTACTCGTGCACCAGGGCGCGGCAGGTGGGGTCGAGCACGGGGAAGGCAATCTCCACGCGGTGCTCGGTGTTGCGCGTCATCATGTCTGCCGAGCTCAGGTAAATCATGTCCGAGTCCACGCCGAAAGCATAGACGCGCGCGTGCTCCAAAAAGCGTCCGACGATGGAGCGGACATGCACGTTCTCGGTCTTGCCCGGAACACCGGGCTTGAGGCACGAGATGCCGCGGATGATCATGTCTACGCGCACGCCGGCACACGATGCCTCGGCGATCTTGTCGATAACCTCGCGGTCGGTCAGCGAGTTGAGCTTAAAGAACACGCGGGCGGGCTCGCCGGCAAGGGCGCGCTGGATCTCGCGGTCAAGCCCGCGCATGATGAGCGGTTTCAGTCCGGCGGGCGCCACGCCCAGGAAGCGGTAGTCGCCGCGCAGGTTGCCCAGCGACAGGTTGCGGAAGAACAGGTTGGCGTCCTCGCCGATGCCGGGATGGGCGGTCATGAGCATAAAGTCGCTGTAGAGCTTGGCCGTCTTCTCGTTAAAGTTGCCGGTGCCCAAAAGTGTGAGGCGCGTTAGCGCCATGCCCTCGCGATAGGTGAGCTGGCAGATCTTTGAGTGGCATTTAAAGCCCTCGGAACCATAGATGACGGTGCAGCCGGCCTCTTCCAGGCGCTCGGCCCACTCGATGTTGTTCTGCTCGTCAAAGCGTGCGCGGAGCTCCATGAGCACCGTGACCTCTTTGCCGTTCTCGGCAGCATCGATCAGCGACTCGCATAGGCGGCTCTGCTTGGCCACGCGGTAGAGCGTGATACGCAGCGAGATGCACTCGGGGTCGTAGGCGGCCTCGTGCACCAGATCCAGGAAGGGGTTCATGGCCTCATAGGGATAAAAGAGCAGCTTGTCGTGCTGAAGTACCTGCTCTCGGATGGAGCGGGTCATATCGATCGTGGGGTTGGGCTGCGGCTTAAACGGCGTAAAGAGCAGCTCGTTGCGCAGGTGCTCGGGAATCTTGCCCTCAATGCCAAAGACGTAGCCCAGGTTGAGCGGGATATCGCAGGTAAAGACCGAGCGACGCGAAAGCTCGAGCGCCTTGCGGATAGTCTTGAGCGTCGCCTTCTCGAGCGATCCCGAGACCGCGAGCACTACCGGCTGCAGGCGCAGGCGCTTCTTGAGAATGCGCTTCATGTGCTGGCGGTAGTCCTCTTCCTCCTCGACGCCCTCGCCGTCCGGATCGATGTCAGCGTTGCGGGTGACGCGGATCAGCGCACGATCCAGCGGCTTATAGGAGCCAAAGCAGCTGTCCAGGCAGGCGAGGATGACGTCCTCGAGCAAGATGTAGGAGTAGGTGCCGGTGGGCGAGGGGATCTCGACCACGCGGTTCATCGAGGCGGGAATCTCGATCAGGCCCAGCAGGCTCTCCTCGTCGGTGGCGCCGTCCAGACCGCAGGCCAGATAGAGCGCGCCATTGCGCAGGTTGGGGAAGGGGTGGCGAGGATCGATGACCAGCGGCGAGATGACCGGTGACACGTAGGCCTGGAAGTAGCGGGTTACAAAGGTGCGCTCCTCGGGCGTAAGCGAATCGATGCGGGCGCGGTGAACGCCCAGGGTGTCGAGCTTGCCCTCGATGCTCTTAAAGATGGACTCCCAACGGGTAAGGAGCCCGGGCATTTCGGCCATGACAGCATCGACCTGTTCGGAGGCGGTCATATTGCTCTTGTTGTCGACAGGTTGTTTTTTGAGCTCCGCCAGATCGGACAGGCCGCCCACGCGCACCATAAGGAACTCGTCGAGGTTGGACTCGAAGATCGAGACGAACTTTAGTCGCTCGAATAACGGAACGGTTTCGTCGAAGGCTTCGTCGAGCACGCGGTTGTCAAAGCGTAGCCAGCTGAGCTCTCGGTTTTGCGTGTACGAGAAGTCGCGCGGCGGTTTGCGCAGCTTTGCGGCGGCTTGCTTCTTTTCGATTTTGCTCGGCATATGCATCTGTCCGTTCAGTCCCCACAAGGGACGGTAGCCTAACACTAATCACTATTGTCTCAATTTAGTCGACCGCTGGCACGGACGTATCGCGTGAACGGTATCTTTACCTACTTCTTACGCTGACAAGTCATAGGACTGACGTCCTGCTCGTCTGCAAGCGGTCTATATCCTCACTCAACTGGTACGTAAGTGTGAATAAGAATGATGGATAGCTGAATATCATTGAATGCAGGCGGAAACGTAAACAAACATCATTTATATACATAAAACCGATTTAGCTATGCAATTCTGAATCAAAAGTTTAGAGATGCAATTGCAAATAGTTTTTTGGAAAAAAGAGCGTTTACCTTAGAAAAGTTACTTTAGAACGCCGAAGTACATTATGGGGGAATCTCGTGCGATATACCGTTCATCGCACTTTGTTGACCGTTCGGGGGCGAGGTGGAATTGCGGGTGGAATTTGGATATAACTAGAGCTGTCAGCAAGCAGCGTCCGCTATGGAAGGGCGCTGAGAGATTCGGCCGAAAGGCCCGAAAGAAAGGTAGGAGGCCATGACGAAAGGTCTGCACGTGCCTTCCGAGATCGGCAAGCTCAGGAAGGTCTGCCTGCACCGTCCCGGCGACGAGCTCCTCAACCTGCCGCCCGACGAGCTCGAGCGACTCCTGTTCGACGACGTCCCGTTCCTGGAGGTCGCGCAGCAGGAGCACGACACCTTCGCCCAGATCCTGAGGGACCAGGGCGTGGAGGTCCTCTACCTCGAGAACCTCGTCGCCGAGGTGTTCGACCAGGTCCCCGGCGCCCGCGCCGAGTTCACCGACCAGTACATCGCCGAGGCCGGCATCCGCGGCCAGCACATGCCGCAGATCGTCCGCGAGAAGCTGGACTCCATCGAGGACAACCTCGAGTTCGTCAAGAAGACCATGGCCGGCATGACCAAGTCCGAGATCGACATGCCCCTCACGGCCTCCACGACCCTCGACTCCCTGGTCAACTCCGAGTCCGAGTCCGACCTGATCATCGACCCGATGCCCAACCTCTACTTCACCCGCGACCCGTTCGCGGTCGTCGGCGAGGGCGTCAACCTCAACCGCATGTACTCGGTCACCCGCAACCGCGAGACCCTGTACGGCAAGTACGTCTTCAAGTACCACCCCGACTACAAGGACGTCTCGCTGTACTTCCGCCGCGACTGCCAGTTCCACACCGAGGGCGGCGACGTGCTGAACATCAACGAGAAGACCCTCGCCGTCGGCATCTCCCAGCGCACCCAGGCCGCCGCGATCGACGTCATGGCCCAGAACATCTTCTGGAACTCCGACTCCAAGGTCGAGCGCATCCTGGCCTTCGACATCCCGGTCTCGCGCGCCTTCATGCACCTCGACACGGTCTTCACCCAGATCGACGTCGATAAGTTCACGATCCACCCCGCCATCATGGGCACCCTGCGCGTCTACGAGCTGACCGCCGGCAAGAACCCGGGCGACGTGAACATCCGCCTGATCGAGGACACCCTCGAGCACGTCCTGGAGGACGCCACCGGCGTCGACCAGGTCAAGCTGATCCCCTGCGGCGGCGGCGACCCGATCGCGGCCTCCCGCGAGCAGTGGAACGACGGCTCCAACACCCTGTGCGTCGAGCCCGGCAAGATCTGCGTCTACGCCCGCAACACCGTCACCAACGACGTGCTGTACAAGGAGGGCCTGGACCTTCTCGTCGTGCCCTCCGCCGAGCTCTCCCGCGGCCGCGGCGGCCCGCGCTGCATGAGCATGCCCTTCTGGCGCGAGGACCTCTAGGGTCTTCTAGGACCCGTACAGGTCATAATACATACATCTAGCTGCCATTAGATGTCTCCCATTGGGGCGGTGCGGGTTTTCGCACCGCCCCAATCTTGTATGAGGAACGTCAACACGATTGGATGACTGCTTTTGTAAGGAGCTTGGCCATGGACATCAAGACGATTGGCGTTGAGGAATGGCTCAACGTTTGGGAGAAGAGCGCCACGTGGGACATCGCCCAGTCGACGATCTCGTCGCTCACCATGGGCGAGCTGCGCGCGCTTGATGAACAGGACGGCGCCACGTTCTACGAGCGCCTGGATCGCGAGAAGATGAACTACGGCTGGATCGAGGGCTCGCCGGAGTTTAAGGCCGAGGTTGCCAAGCTGTATCGTCGGGAGGTCAATCCCGATCACATTCTGCAGACCAATGGCTGCACGGGCGCTAACCTCAACGCCATCATGGCTGTGGTCGAGCCCGGCGACCATGTTATCGCCGAGTGGCCCACCTACGCGCCGCTCTACGAGATTCCGCGCACGCTGGGCGCCGAGGTCGAGTATTGGGAGCTTCGCGAGGAACTCGGCTGGAAGCCCGATATCGAGGAACTCAAGCGCTTGGTGCGCCCCAACACCAGACTCATCTGCATCAACAACGCATCGAACCCCATCGGTACGGTGCTCGATGCCGATGCGCTCGGCCAGATTGCCGAGATCGCCCGCTCGGTTGGCGCCTATGTGCTTTGCGACGAGGTGTACCTGCCGCTTGAGAACACTGAGGACTTTTTGTCGATGGCCGATGTGTACGAGAAGGCCATCGTCACCAACTCGGTGTCCAAGACCTATTCGACGCCCGCAGCCCGCGTGGGCTGGGTTGTGGCAGACGAAGAGGTATCTAACCGCATTCGCACGTACCGCGACTACACCATGATTTGCGGCGGCGTGTTCAACGACGCCCTGGCGACCTATGTGCTCAAGCACAAGGACAAGATTCTCGAGCGCAACCGCAAGATCGTGTTTGGAAACCGCGATATCGCGCAGGCTTGGATCGATACGCAGCATCGCGTTTCCTGGACGGCCCCGCAGGGCGTGTCTACCTCGTTTATCAAGCTTGATATTCCCGAGGACGACGAGGAGTTCTGCAAGCGCCTGCTGTCCGAGAGGGGAGTGCTGCTGGTACCCGGCAGCCGCTTTGAGCTTCCCTGCGGCGCACGCCTGGGCTACTGCGCGAGCGAGGACGTTCTGCGCGAGGGCCTGAGGCTGTTGGGCGAGGCACTGGCGGAGTTTGATCGCTAGGATTCCGATGATCTTCGAGGGCCTTATCCAAATTGGTCGAAGATAATCGAAAACGGATCCGTTTCCCTAGGGGAAGCGGATCCGTTTTTCCATACCGAGAAGTCAAGTTGTTACAAATGGGGCCGTAAAGCGAGTCGGTATCCGCCGGGCCTTATACTGAGCTTCCGGTGAACGGTATCAAGCGTCTGGTAAACGGTAATTTGTTTACCAGAAATGAATAGGACAAACTTTTTTCTGAATAAAAATGAAAATGGTTGAGACGTGGTACGAATCGCTAATTCTATTCATAGCTTTATTGGAAATATACAATTTGAGGGTGGTTTAACAAAGTTTAGTTCCATTTGATTTCTGGATTGAAAACGCGTTTAAGCACGTAAATACGCTTTATTAAGATGAAGTGTGCCATGCGTGAAGTATATGTGTATGCCGTTCACCCCCTATAAAAAACCGTTCGGGGGCAAGGTGGAAGTATGAGCTGATTTTGGATATAAATATGTCGTCAGCAATAACGCCTCACACGGAGGGGCGCTAACGAATCGGCCCTGACAGGGGCCCGAAAGAAAGGTAGGAGGCCATGACGAAAGGTCTGCACGTGCCTTCCGAGA
>CABSZR010000099.1 GCA_902482185.1 uncultured Collinsella sp.
GCAGCGGCGGCGGCAAAGACCCCAAGGCTAACTTCGTCGGCAGCTGGCAGTACTCGGGTGGAACCTTGGATGGCGAAGAGCTCACCGATGAGTACATGGATATGCTCAAGGAGTGGGGCCTCAACTGCGTCCTGATCCTCGACGAGGACGGCACAGGCGTCCTCGATATGTTCCTTGAGGTCGCCGACCTGAAATGGGAAGCCAAGGACGCCACCACCGTAACGATCACCGCCGAAGATGAGTCGCACGACCTGAAGCTCAAGGACGACAAGCTCGTCCTTGAGGTGGAAGGCGACAAGCTTATCTTCACCAAGTCCGACAAGGATCTGTCCGGCACGGTGAAGAAGGATCGCGAGGCGGCCGAGAAGGAAGAAGAGGTCGATGAGGCCGTCGAAGACGACGACGTCCAGAGTGTCGAAATCTCCCCCGCCGTCACCGTCGCCGATGACGATCTGTGCACCATCACCATCACCGAGAAATTCAAGGACGACTGGGGCGACATCGGCTTTGTCGTCAACATCACCAACAAGAGCGACAAGGACCTGACCTTCTACGCTCCTTCCGGCAAGACCAACGTCAACGGCACTATGAAGGAACCCTGGTTCTCGGCTAACCTGATGCCCGGCACCAGCGCCACCGAGGAATTCACGTTCTCGAGCGGCGAGCTTGACAGCCTTGACGACCTGGTCAATACGACCATCGGCATCGACGCCTACCTGACCGATTCCTACGAGGACGTCGCCTCCTACAGCGCAACCATCGCGTAGCGGCAGACATCGACGGCCGCGGATTGGCGGATACATCCGCGCACATGTCAGGCGGGGCCGCAGGAGTTGATCCTGCGGCCCCGTCGTTTTTGTGCCGATGCGTAACGAGCGCTAGCGCTCCATATTGGGAACGATGCTGCCCTCCGTTACTGCGCGCACGGCCAAGCGCATGATGTTGTCGTAGCCGGTCTTGTTGAGGATCTCCGAAATGCGGCGCTTGATGGTGCCCTCGCTCATAAACAGCTCGGCCGCGATCTCGCGGCGGCTCTTGCCCTCGCAGGCAAGGCGCAAAATCGATAGCTCAACATCGTCGAGTGCCGCCGTGCCCGAAAAAATGCTCTCGGGCGGCTTGGGAAACGTGCAGTAGCCCGCCAACGTGGAGCGCATCACGGCGAACAGCTCGTCGATACCGACGTTCTTGTACACAAAGCTATCGACGCCCGCCTCGCGGGCCTGATCGACAAAGGTGATCTCGGGCATGCCGGTCATGATAATGATGCGACACTCGGGCAGCCGCTCCTTGATGCGCGCCGCCGCCACGATGCCGTTTGAATCGTGTTCGGTGCACACGTCCATCAGTATCATGTCCGGGCGCTCCTTGAGCGCGACACCCAAGGCCTCGGAGGCATCGGCAATCGCGGCGACAACGGTCATATCGGGCTGGTCGCCAACGGAGCGCGCCAGGCTCTCGCGCAAGATAGCTTGGTCTTCGACGATAAGGACGCGAATCATGAGTTTCTCCTTTGAGCTGTGGCGCTGGCGTTGAGCGGGATGGACACCGCAAGCGTAAAGGGCGGGGCGGCATGGATTTCCAGGCAGCCGCCCAGATCTTGCGCGACATGCCTCATACCTGGAATACCCGTTCCCTCGCGATACGATACGGGTGCCGGGGACCCGTCGTTAGAAATCGTCATGTGCGCGATGCCGTCAGCATCCGCCCCCTCCTGCCACAGGCGCACATGGACCCGATGCGCTTGCGCATGCTTGGTGGCATTGGTCGAGGCTTCGCGGATAATCTGCAGAAAGGCTGCAGCGACACGCGCGTCCTCAGGCAGCGCCCCCTCAACATCGATCTGCACACTCACCAGGCCAAAAGCATGGACGATATCACCCAGCTGCTCTGCAGGCTCGCTGGCACCACCACTGCGCAAATCGGCGGCAATTGAGCGTAGCAACGGGTCGATCTGCTCGAGCGACTCATCGTCCAGACGCCCCTCCTCCAAATAGCGATGAAGAATGGACAGGCGCTGCCCGATCACATCGTGAACGCGGGCGCGCATACGTAGGTAGGCCGCATTGTCGGCAACCTTTTTAACTTCTTCGATCTGGGACTGGAGCTCTTGGCCCGCAAGCTCAAGCAGGTGGTTTGCTTGCGCCAAGCGGTCGTAGGCGCGTGCGTATTCCGTCACGTCCAGTCCGATAATGCGCTCAAAGAGGCGGCCCGAAACCATAACCTCGTCGTGCACAAATAGGCGAATCTCGGCGGGAGAAATCTCGATCACCGCGCGAGCCTCACCAAAACGGTCCAAGTTAATCCGCACGCGATTCCTACTGCTTTCGGGCATTTGCATGCTAAGTTTGCGCAGGTCGTTCCATGTGCCGCTCATGTCACCTAGATCGGTGGGCATATGAAGTTCCACCAGGTTTTTGCGCATGCAGCGGTTCATGAGCAGCGGACGGCCCCTCGGGTCCAGATACAGGATGCCCACGGGAATCACGTTGATGGTTTCGATCGTCGAGAACGCGGTGATATCCTCCTGGCGGTTGCGGACATCCATCAAGAGCGCCGCAATGGAGCGGAACAGGAAAAACGCTCCCTCTGCGATAAGGACCGTGGTCCACGCCGAGCCCATGGCAAAAACCACCGGCGGTGTAACGGCGACAACAAGCAGCAGCTCGGCCAGCATGACAGGGCGACGATAGCGCACCATAAGCACCACGCCGTAGGCAAAGATCACGGCATTGAGCCACAGCGCTCCGCCCATTGCCTTGGCGCAAACGTCAAGCGGCGCCACCAGATACGAGCCAGATGACGCGAATAAGATGAGCGCCGAAATAACTAGGTGAAGCACAAGGCTCGCCTCGTAGGCACAAATCACCTTACGGTTATAGGACGAGCGGCGCGATGAAATGAGCGGGACGTGGATCGTCTGCAGACACGCAGCCAGGGCAAAGACAACATCGAGCGCAACGATTTGGGGAAGGATGAGCGAAATCTGCATCGTCACTCACCCGCCCTCGGCATCAAGACGATCATGCGCAGCTGGCCGGGCTCGCCCTCAAGGCGGTATGCCACGTTGCGCCCTTGCAGAGCGCTTTCGAGCTCTTGCGCAGCGGGCGTCTGCGAAAGATCTGCATCATCGTTGGAAAAAAGCGTGGCGCGCAGCTCGACACTGCATCGGTCATGGTCGCCCAAGTGATACATAAGCGCCGGATGGTCGGTGGTGTAGGCAAAAAACGCAAAGTCATACACGCAGTCGTACAGGGCACTTACCATACTGGCGTGCATCGGGCGCCGTATGGCGATAATCGAGGCGCAATCGATATCGATGGTGCGCAGGTCGCTTGCGAGCTCGTTGGCAATGAGCTGAATGCGGTCGCGATCAAAACCGCTCTCCCCGTGCTGTGCCAACGTGAGCGACCCCTTGCGCTTGCAATAGGCGACGAGCATCTTGGCGCGCTGCAGCATGCGGTAACGCTCGTGCGAAGACGCTTCGTCGGTCAACGGTGGCAGCGAGCCCAGCAGGTCGTACATCTCTTCGAGCGCGCGGGCAAGCGCCTGGTCCACGTCTTGGACCAGCAAGGTCTCGGCCTCTTGATCTGCCAAATGCGCCTTAAGGTCGTAGTCGGCGGCGAGCAGCTCGTTTTGACGCTGCAGCTCCATGCGACGATGTGCCAGCTCACGGTTAAGCTCGTTGAGCTCCGACACGTCTTGGGCAAGCAGGGCCGATCCGCCCAGCAGTGGGAAGGCACGGTACATCACATCGGGATCGGACGCCACGGCAAAGGCATGGGCGCGGCCGTGCTCCTGGGTCCGCAACTCCTCGCGCACGCCTACCGGCGTTGGCTTTGACACCGGCGTGGCATAGACCTCCTGCAGGTCGCGCGTTAGAACTTTGAGGTCAAGCGGCAAGGTGTCGAAGATGCCGGCGATGTCGTGATACGACGGAACGACACCGCAATCGAGACAGATTTCCATCGCCACCACGCACAGGACGCAATAGACGAGCGAAAAGTTGAGCTTCCATGCCCAGGGCACGCGCAACGCATACGAGACGGCAAAGAATGCGCCACCCAGCAGTACGAGCGCCGCCGTGCCCGAGAAACGCTGGATGCGAAAGGACGAGGACCGACCAACCAGGATAAAAAAGGCCACGAAGTTAAAGGCCGTCCACACTAAGACGGCGAAATAACCCCAGCCGTACGTGTAATCGTTGCTCCAGGTGTCGCTTGTACGGTCAAAGCGGAAGACCTGCTGGTGAAAATCGTTGGTGAGCACAAATCCGATAAGCAGGATGGCCGCAATCCACAGCGCAACGCAGTAGCGGCGACCCAGGCGGTGTTGCTCCAGGCCCGCAAGGCGCAGACCACACAACTGGTAGAGCAGCGGAATGAGCGTCATGGGCACGTAGTACAGGTACCACAGCACGGTGGCATAGAACGGCGTGAACGACTTGTACTTGAGAATGACTTCGATCATCCACAGGGCGCAGATGGAGGCGATGGCAACAAGGCGGCGGCGCAACACATAGTCCAAACAGCGCAGATAGACCGATACGCCCCAGATCGAAAATGCAATTGCGGCAACAAGCAACGGCAGAGAGCTCGAATGGACGAGCGCATCCACGACCTCTTCGGACACCTCGCTATAGGCGGGCACGGCGTTAGAAAGTTTGGGGTCGAAGGCGAACAGCGCCGGCAAGACTGCCAAAAGCATGAGGAACATCGCGGTGATGACACCGGCGATAGCAAAGACGCGGTGGCGGTACACCTGATGTGTTATGCCAACAAGGAATCGCGGCATGGCGAAGAGCCTGCCGCCCCTGGGATCCGCCACGGGTGCGGATCGGGCGGCCGCGTTGCCGATATGTCGCTCGCGGGTACCCATAGTGCTTTTAGTGTACCGACAGATGGGTCGAAAAAGCGGGCCGCATGTCCCAAAATCCGCAGACGGCAAGGCGCCCGGCGAGCAGTTAATGCTTGCCGGGCGCGTTTGCATCGGGATGCCCATCAAGGAAGTGGCGTTGCGCGTGTCCCTTCTGGGCCATGCGGCTCAAAATCGCGGCGTGATGTGGACGACTGGGGCCGAATTAGCAGCATTTCGAGCTTGGTTTCGATATTGAGACTGGTTCTTTATTATAATAGAATTCCAGACAATTGAGCGGCCGGGGGTTAACCATGAGGGGCATGGGAGACACAACCGCATATTTGCGTCGGGGCATTCGGGAGATTATATGCCTGGCGCTGTTCTTCTTCACGTTTTTGGCGTGCGAGTATCTTTTTGATGTGCGCATAGCCGAGTTCGTGCCATCGAGTGAGGTCGTCATCTACGAGAGCATCGTTGTCGGCGCGAGCGTGATCGGCTTTTTCGTGCGCCCATTTCTGTATTATCGCCGTCCCCAGTCGATCGATGCGACAAGCGATATTACAGGCGTGCTATTGGTGTCGGCATTGTTGCTGATGATTATGGCAGTGCGGTTTGAGGTGGTAATTGCCGGCGGCCTGGTGGCGTGCTGCGCCCTGGGCTACTGCGGATCGACTGCCCACGCAAACTTTGCGCGACGCTTTGCGCGGACGCCCTGCTTGGCGCGCGCCGCAGCACTTTCCTATGCCATGGGCGTTCTGGTACAGGTGTTCAACCACATGGCGATGCCTGTTGGTATTCCTCAGCAGGCTGTTCTGGTCATCTGTGCGATCGCGCAGGTAGCGTTGCTCCACGGTGCCCGACGCGCCAAGCTGCGCGACGAGTCCGATCCCAACTTCGAACCCAGTGCTGCCGGGCTTTCGGTAGATGCTCTGGAATATGGCGCCAAATGGCATGACGATCCCGAGGCAAAGGCGGCATTTCGCCGCAC
>CABSZR010000100.1 GCA_902482185.1 uncultured Collinsella sp.
CTCAAGAATCAGCCGATGGGCAGGATTCTTGGTTCCCGTGTTGAGCTTGCCGTCCGAGAAGGTCCCTGCGCCGCCCAGGCCAAATTGGATATTGCTTTCGGGGTCGAGGATACGCTCCTTAAGAAAGAGATCAATCGCTTCCGAGCGGCGAAGCGCGGGGTCGCCGCGCTCGATGAGCAGGGGTTTAAGGCCCGCTTCGGCAAGGGTCAGGGCGGCGAAGAGACCGGCGCAACCGGCGCCGACAACGACGGGACGCCCCTTGGGTGCATTTGGGACAGGGTTGGGGAATGAAGGAGCCTCGCCGTCTACCATGCGGATGCGCGAGCGGTCGCGCTCGGCGACGCGGTCGACCACCTCCTGCTCGAGTCGAGAGCTTGTCAGCTCAACTCGAAAGCTCAAAATAAAATGGACATCTCGCTTTTTACGGGCGTCGATTGACTTGCGATGGAGCTCAATGGCTTTAATCTGGGAATCCTCGCATCGCAGGGCTCGTTTGACGGCACGTCTACCAATAGCAAGGCAGGCAGTTTCGTCGCCGGCCTCATCGAGTGACGCGTGGACTTGGGTGATTTCGATCATCGAGGTCTCCTTAGATGCAAGAAAGAGGCCGCCCGGTGTCCCAGACGGCCCGAATGCGTTTTGATTATAGACTGCGCGGTTACAGGCTGCTTGCAGCGCGAATGCCCGAGAGCCATGCCCACGCAAGGTTAAAGCCTCCGCAATCGGCGTCGATGTCGAGCGCTTCGCCGCAGACGTAAAGCGGGGCGTCGACAACGCTGCGCGCGCGTAGACTGGGTGTTGAGATGCTCTCGACAGATATGCCACCACGCGTGACCTGCGCCGAGCGCTCCTCGGCGGTTCCCTCGACGAGCAACTTAAAGTGCTTGAGGATCGAGACCAGGTGGATGACATCGTTGGAGCCTGGATGGCACTGCTCGAACGCTGTGCAGACGACGCGGGAGAGTTGCGGGGCGAGCATGCCGTCGAGCCAGCGGGGGTCGCGGGGCGAAAAGCCGCCGAGCAACGCAACTCGCTGGCTGAGCATATCGAGCAACTCGTCTTTGGAGAGGTCGGGAAAAACGTCGAGCAGAATCGTGTCGCCGCGCTGGACGCGACGGGAGAGGTTAAAGGCGGCAACGCCCGAGATGCCAAAGGTTCGGAAGAGCACTTCGCCGTCTTCGCGCCAGAGCTCCTCGTGATTGCGGGTGAGCGTCAAACGGGCGCGGACGCGCAGGCCATCCAGTGTCTTAAGCGCAGTCTGGTCGCCGAAGACTGATGCCGACACAGGGCAGAGGACGGGATGCTGCGGTGTGAGGGAAAGATTGAACGTCTTCGCGATTTCGACAGGGTTGCCGCCCGTAGCGATAATTACGGCCTTTGCCTGCAGCGTCTCGTTCCTGCGAGAGGTGTCGGCGAGCGCTTTCCGAAGCGAGCGGAGCTCCGATTTTCGGTCGTCGTGCTTTTTTGCCTTGAGCGCCCGCGCTGGACGGTCTATTTGGAGTGCCCAGCCTTCGGAAGCTTTGTGTGCCGAGGCAACGTTGGCTCCGCAGATTAAGGTGATACCCAGGCGGTTGCAAACATTGAGAAGTGCGTCGCGCACCGATTCGGCGCGAAGGGAGCGCGGGTACAGCCGGCCTTCCTCGGAGGTTGTCATGATACCCAGCGAGGAGAAGAAACCCATAAGCTCTTGTTCGGGCTGGGGGCCCATGACGGATTCGACGAATGCGGGGTGGTTATACCGCTGAGGATCAATCGATTCGTTGGAGAGGTTGCAGCGGCCGTTACCGGTCGCAAGGAGCTTAAGGCCACAGGCGACATCGCGCTCAACGATGCAGGCACTTTTGCCAGCGCGTGCGGCCGTAACGGCGGCGGCGAGACCCGAGGCCCCACCGCCGATTACCAGGACGTCATAGAAGGCGCTCGTGTTCACTTAGGCCTCGTCGGTCTCGTGCGGGGCGATGGCCTCGACGGCAGAGACGGCCTTGGGCAGCATGCCATCGGGCAGCGCGGTCTCGACTTCACCCTTATCGCAGGCCTCGGCGAGTGACGGATTGATGGGAAGCTGGCCCAAGATGTCGAGGTTGTAGCGCTCGGCGACTTCGGGGAGCTTACTCTTACCAAAGACCTCGATCTTCTTCCCGCAGTCGGGGCACTCGATATAGCTCATGTTCTCGACAACGCCCAGAATGGGGACGTTCATCTTCTCGGCCATGTTGACTGCCTTGGCGACGATCATCGAGACCAAGTCTTGCGGGCTCGTGACGATGACGATGCCATCGACGGGCAGCGACTGGAAGACCGTGAGGGCGACGTCGCCCGTTCCCGGAGGCATGTCGACCAGCAGGTAGTCGATGGGGCCCCACGAGGTCTCGCTCCAGAACTGCCTAATGGCGCCTGCGATGACCGGACCGCGCCAAAGGACGGGGTCGGTCTCGTTTTGGAGCAGCAGGTTGGAGCTCATGACCTTGACGCCGTGCTCGGAGATTTCGGGCAGCATAAGGTTGCCGAGGGCATGGACGTGACGTCCGCTCATACCGAACATCTTGGGGATGGAGGGACCGGTGATGTCGGCATCGAGGACGCCGACCTTGTGGCCGTGACGGGCAAGCTCGGTGGCGATGGCACCGGTGACAAACGACTTGCCGACACCGCCCTTGCCGGAAAGCACGGCGATGACGCGTTTGACCTCGGACAGCGTGTTCTCCTCAAATTGCGACGGCGACGTTTGTCCGCCGGCGGCCTGTGCGTGCTCGCAACCCATGTATGACTCCTTTGTATATGTTGGGGCCGGGGCCCCGTGATGTGACACGAGCGTCATTGTACCCTCGTTTGCGAGCGGGAGTCATTTGCGATGCATTTGGGCCGAGCGTGCTTGCAATACGATGGGTCCAAGCGAATGGGCGGGCTTACTGAACTTTGCTGGCAAACTCGAGGTATTGCATGCGCTGCAGCTTGTCGATCGTCGAGGCGTATGGGCTGTCTTCAGATTCCAAGTCGTAGCGCAGCCCGTCGGCACCAAGGTAGCCGGCGACATTGATGGTGGGCACATCTGACCTTGTTGCAAGCAGGGCCTTTTGATAGTCGGTGAGCGGGGCGCCGATCTTATTAAGGGTAATGGCTGCAATCTCGTTTGCCCCGACGGTGTCGTAGACGTTGAGCTCGGTATTGCCGGCGATTTCATAGTTAGCCCAGACGAAATAGGTCGACTGATAGATACGGAAAGCGTGGCTTGCCGTATCTTCCTGAGGGTACAGCTCATCGTTGAGAGTCGTTGCGGCGCTCGGCTGATGGTCGCCAAAAAAGACAAGGACAACCGGTCTGCTGATATTGCGGAGCTCGTTGATAAAATACTCGAGGTCCCGGTCGGACGCGTTGATGCAGGTAAGATAGGTGTTGAGCGCGCTATTGGCGCCCTCGCTGGCTCCCTCGACCCAATAGTTTGTCAGCTCTTCGGCGGGAACGGTGCCATAGTCGTAGCCGCCGTGATTTTGCATCGTGACGTCAAAGATGAACTGCGGCGCTTCGTCGGTTCTAAGCAGGTCGAGTATCTTGTCGTAGGTGGCGTAGTCGCATACGCCGGCATGGTAACAGGGCGCACCTTCGAAATCGCCGATTGAAAGAAAGTCTCCAAAGCCCAGCTGCTGATAGATCTTATCTCGATGGTAGTTGACGGGGTTTTGCGGGTGCATAGCGGTAGCGGTATACCCAAGCTCTTTAAGGTCCTTTGCCAGGCTGTTGACGCCATTCATCTGATACAGCTGATAGGGGATCTTGCCTAATCCGACAAAGGCCGTTGTCGCTCCGGTCAAAAATTCGAATTCGGAGTTTGCCGTTCCGCCACCGGTGACCGAAGCGAGCATGGTGCCGCGAACAAGTGTGTCGGGAAGCGAGTTGTAGAATGCGGGGCCGGTGTACCCGGCCGCCTGGAGCTGCTCAAAGCACGAAAGGTCGCTAAAACTCTCGTTCATGACGGCAACAATCGTCGGCTTGATTTCATTGAACTGGGCAACGGCAGCCGCGCGCTGCTCGCTCGAGCCATACGTGCTGTCGTAGGCGGCGGCGAGCTCCTGCTCGATGCTCTGCGCCTCATCGGGCGTATAGCCTTCGGGCTTCTCAATGGGCAACTCGTTGACCATTTCGGTGAACGAAGTGATAAAACCCTGAGACGTATATGTGGTGATGGGCTGCCAACGGTCAAATCCAAAATCCAGCGCCTGCTCCAAGTCGATGCTGGAAAAGCCCGAGAGCTCCACAACGGTCACTAGCAGAAAAGCGCAGAGGTTAGCGGCGATTGCGGGGAAGACATGGGTGGGCGTACGGAGCTTTCGCGGTCGGATAAGCGAAAGAAGCCCCAGGGAAATCTCCAGCAGGGCGAGAGAGGTTACGATTCCGGCGGTAAAGGTAAACTCGTATCCCTCGCTCACTTCCATTGCGGTGCCGAGGGCCAAGATATCGCTTGGCAGGATGGCTTCGCCTTTAAACGTTATGACGAAGTGCTCGGCAATGCCAAGGATGCAACAGGCGACGGGCACGAGGGCCATGACGCCTCCATGACGCTGTCCCAGCAAATAAAGGGAGAGCAGAACCGTCGCGAGCAGCCCGACGGAAAACCCGAATGAGTTGGCGGGAATGCGATAGAACGTTTCGTTACAGGCAATTTCGAGTGAAACGAACGAGAGCGCTGAAACAGCGGCGATGACAAGGATGTCACGGCAAATACAGGCAACCGTTCCCGTCGCAAGATCGGTTTGGTCGATAAGTCCCGAAACCAAGGGCTCGACAAGAAGTATGACGGCGGCAGCACCGAGTGCCGAATAAGAAAGGACCCATAGGGAACTGTCCTCATTTACGAGCAATTGATTCGTAATCCATGCAGCTACCATGCCGAGCGGGATGAGGAGCGTCGCGCACCAAAAGACGCGGGCAATGGGCGGCTTTTCATTGTGTTTGATTGAAAAATACACGCGCACGACGACGGTGGCCACGATAAGGACGGCGATGAATATGGGCAGATTGGCCATGTCGCTCGAAGTGATTTCAAGGGGGATATCTTCGGTCATGGACGTTCCTCTGTTACAGCAAATTAAGTTCAGTAGTAGATTACTGTAACCTTTCCACGGCATTTCGAGAAACAAAGCACCCGATACGCAAAGCTAAAGGTCTGCGAATCTTGTATTACGAACATCTGTGCGCGTCGAGTGCGCTAAACTCATCGTCAGTGTGATTTGAAGTTGTAGGAGGCAAGGAGCTTCCATGTCTGATTCTTCTATCGTTATTCGCGGCGCTCGTGAGCACAACCTCCGTGATATCGATGTTTCCATTCCGCGTGACCAACTCGTGGTCATTACCGGTCTTTCTGGCTCGGGCAAGAGTTCGCTGGCATTTGACACTATCTATGCCGAGGGCCAGCGTCGATACGTCGAGAGCCTTTCGAGCTATGCGCGCCAGTTCTTGGGCCAGATGGACAAACCCGACTTGGATTCAATCGACGGCCTTTCGCCGGCGGTGTCGATCGACCAAAAGACGACGTCTAAAAACCCTCGCTCGACGGTTGGCACCGTAACCGAGATTTATGACTATCTGCGCCTGCTGTTCGCCCGTGTGGGCACCCCGCACTGTCCCGAATGCGGCCGCGTCATTGAGCGTCAGACGACCGACCAGGTTGCCGACAAGGTCTTGGCGGCGGGGGAGGGCCGCCGCGCGTTTGTGTTGGCGCCGGTGGTTCGTGGACGCAAGGGCGAATATGCCAAGCTGTTTGAGGACCTGCGTGCGGAGGGCTTTAGCCGTGTGCGCGTCGACGGCGAGGTGCGCTCGCTTGACGACCCTATCGA
>CABSZR010000101.1 GCA_902482185.1 uncultured Collinsella sp.
AAACATTCCATCCACTGGTATGCGGTGCAGTCGCTGGTGCTCGTGGGGCTGCTCGCCACGCTCGGTGTCACCACTGGTGCGCAGGAGCTGCTTATGTGGGCTGGATCTGCCTTTATCACTAAGGTCGTCCTGGTCCCTTACATCCTCAACCGCGCATACAAGAAGATGGGCGAGCCGAGCGACGCATCGCTCAAGGCCGGCCTTAAGCCCGCATGGGCTATTTGCATCATCGCCGTTGAGGTCGCGATTTGCTTTGCCGTCGTGACGCAGATCAGCCTGCCCACGGCCGAGGTCGCAACGCCTGCGCTCGCTATTAGCTTCGCTCACTTCTTTGTGGGCCTCACCTGCATCATCTCGCAGCGCAACATCATGAAGCAGATCTTTGGATACTGCCTTATGGAAAACGGCAGCCATGTGACGCTCGCGCTTTTGGCCCCCACCGCTCCCGAGATCATCGAGATCGGTATCGCCACCGACGCCATCTTTGCCGTCATCATCATGTCCATCGTCGTGCGTCGCATTTGGGACGACTCCCACTCGCTCGATGCGCGCGACCTGTCCGAGCTGAGGGGGTAGTCCATGGAAACGTTGATTCTCGCCCTGCTCGCGACTCCTTTGGTGTTCTCGCTGGTCATGGCGTTTTTGCCCAAGAACACGTCCTATAACGTGTTTGCCGGTCTCAACCTGGTCTCCGTCGCAGCCGTCCTGGTGCTGTCGATTATGGCGGCCGGTGACGTCCTTATGAGCGGTGACACCGCGAGCGCTCTTGGCCTGTGGTTTCACCTCGATTCGCTGGGCGCCATCTTTGTGCTGCTCATCGGCTTTATCGGTTTTCTTACGGGGCTGTTCTCGCTGCCCTATGTAAAGGCCGATATCGAGGAGGGCTCCATGCCCGCCGAGCGCGCCAAGCAGTATTTTGCGCTGTTTAGCCTGTTCGTGTTCACTATGCTGCTCGCGTGTCTGTCCAACAACATGATCCTCACGTGGGCCGCCGTGGAGGCAACCACGCTTTCCACCGTGTTCCTCGTGGGTATCTACAAGAACAAGACGGCCCTCGAGGCTTCTTGGAAGTATGCGATGGTCTGCACCGCCGGCGTGGCCTTTGGCCTGTTCGGTACGCTGCTGATCTACGCCAACGCCGCCGACGTGATTCCCAACGCTCACGAGGCCGCGTTCCTGTCGTGCGTGCTGCCGTATGCCGACCAGTTCGACCCGACGCTCATGCGCCTCGCCTTTGCGTTTATCGTGATCGGCTTTGGTACCAAGGCTGGCCTGTTCCCCATGCACACTTGGCTGCCCGATGCCCACTCCCAGGCCCCGAGCCCTGTCTCGGCCCTGCTCTCGGGCGTGCTGCTTAAGTGCGCCATGCTCGTGATCATGCGCTTCTACGGCTTTACCATCCAGGCCGTGGGCGCCGAGTATCCGCAGCTTTTGCTGCTGATCGTCGGCACGCTGTCCATTTTGGTGGCGGCGCTTTCGATGTTTCGCCAGGACGACCTCAAGCGCCGCTTTGCGTACTCGTCTGTGGAGAACGTGGGCGTTATCGCCCTGTGCCTGGGTATCGGTGGCCCGCTGGGTATCGCCGCGGCCCTGCTGCACTGCGTGTTCCACGGCTTTACCAAGACGCTTGCCTTCTGCGTGTCCGGCAACATCCAGCACGCTTTTGGCACGCGTAGCCTGGCTAAGATCCAGGGTGTCGTCGAGGTTGCTCCCGCAACCGCCGCGCTCGCCGTCCTGGCGCTGCTCGGTCTTGGTGCCTTCCCGCCCTTTGGCATGTTTATCTCCGAGTTCCTGACTTTTGTCGCCGGTGTTACCGCCGGTCCCATGTGGCTGGTCGTCGTGGTCGCCCTCGGTCTTACCGTGGCCATCTCCGCGCTCACCCGCATCGCACTCAAGTCGGTATTCGGCCATGCGCCCCAGGGCATGGGCAAGCATGAGGCCCCGGCGCTCATGCTTATCCCCGAAATCATCCTGGCTGTCATGATCTTGTGGTTTGGCATTGCCACCCCGCTGCCTCTCGTGCACGGTGTGGAGACCGCGACCGGCATTGTGCTCGAGCAGAGCACCGAGGAACTTCACGCGACGCCGATGTACCGCGCTGTGTTCGGTACCGAGACCGCTCAGAGCGAGGTGGAGTAACGAATGATTGAAACTGAGAACAAGGTGTATGCCCGTCGCTGCGAGAGCCATGTCGAGGCCCTGCGCCGCGCCGTTCCGGGCTGCATCGAGAAGGTCGAGTGGCAGTGCGAGGACCAGCTGACGATTACCGTCAAGCAGGACAAGCTGCCCGAGGCCGTCCACTACCTGTACTACGAGCGCTACGGCTGGATTCCCGTGATTATCGGCAACGATGAGCGCAGCCTGTGCGGCCGTTACGCCGTGTACTACGTCATCTCCATGGAGGGGGAGGATCCCGGCTGGGTGACCGTGCGCACCGAGGTCGATCCCGCCAAGATGACGTTCCCGTCCGTGACGCCGTTCGTCCCCGCCTGCGTGTGGGGCGAGCGCGAGCTTCGCGACATGTTCGGCCTGATCCCCGAGGGTCTGCCCGACCGTCGCCGCCTGGTGCTGCCCGACGATTGGCCCAGCGGCCTGTACCCGCTGCGCAAGGACTCCATGGACTATCGCTTCCGTCCCGCTCCCGCGAGTGACATGGAAAACTACGAGTTCTTGGCCGATACCAAGGGCAAGGAGACGACGCTCGTCCCCATGGGCCCGCTGCACATTACTTCCGACGAGCCCGGCCACTTCCGCCTGTTCGTCGAGGGCGAGACGATCGTCGACGCCGACTACCGTCTGTTCTACGTGCACCGCGGTATGGAGAAGGTCGCCGAGACGCGCCTGAACTATGACGCCGTGACGTTCCTCGCCGACCGCATCTGCGGCATCTGCGGCTGCGCCCACTCGGTGGCCTATGCCGAGGCCGTCGAGCGCGCCCAGGGCATTCATGTCCCCCCGCGCGCCCAGTACATCCGCGCCATCATGCTCGAGGTCGAGCGCCTGCACTCGCATCTGCTCAACATTGGCCTGGCGTCGCACTACACGGGCTTCGACTCCGGCTTCCAGCAGTTCTTCCGCGTCCGCGAGAAGTCCATGGACCTGGCCGAGAAGCTCTCCGGTCACCGCAAGACCTATGGCCTCAACGTGATCGGCGGCGTGCGTCGCGACATTTTGGCCGAGCAGAAGCTCTCCACGCTCACGACCATCCACCAGCTGCGCTCCGAGGTTCAGGAACTCGTCGACGTGCTGCTCTCCACGCCCAACTTTATTGAGCGCACGAGCGGCATCGGCATTCTCGACCGTAGGATCGCTCGCGACTTTTCGCCGGTCGGCCCGCTCATGCGTGGCTCGGGCTATGCCCGCGACGTGCGCTTTGACCATCCCTTCGACGGCTACGCCGATCCGGACGTCCAAAAGATGCACGCAGCTACGGCCGATACCTGCGATGCCTTCGGCCGTACCGCCGTTCGCATCCAGGAGGTCTACGATTCGATCGACATGATCGAGACCATGCTCGAGAACTGCCCGTCGGGCCCCATCCTCACCACGGATTGGGAGTACACCCCGCACAAGTACGCCATCGGCGCCACCGAGGCTCCGCGCGGCGAGGACGTGCACTGGGCCATGCTCGGCAATAACCAGAAGTGCTACCGTTGGCGCGCCAAGGCCGCCACGTACAGCAACTGGCCGGTCCTGCGCTACATGTTCCGCGGCAACACCGTGGGCGACGCGGCGCTGATCGTCGGCTCGCTCGACCCGTGCTACTCCTGCACCGACCGCGTGACGGTGACCGATGTCGCCGCCAAGCGCGACCACGTGCTCGACAAGGAGCAGTTCGAGAACGTCTGGCGCGACAAGTCGCCGCTTGCGGGCGAGGGCACCATGGCCGCTCCGCTCGATGAGGAGGCGCTCTAATATGCTGAAGCTTTGGAAGGTTAACGCCAAGGCCGGCGACGCGACGGTCAAGTACCCGTTTGCGCCGTTCCCCACCAACAAGGACATGCGCGGCAAGCCCGAGCATAATGCCGAGCTCTGCATCGCCTGCGGTGCCTGCGGCGTGGCGTGTCCGGCCGATGCCATTCGCATGGACACCGACCTTGCGGCCGATACCATCACCTGGTCGATCGACTACGGTCGCTGCATCTTCTGCGGCCGTTGCGAGGAAGCCTGCCCCATGGAGGCCATCAAGCTCACCGAGGAGTTTGAGCTGGCCGTCATGAGCAAGGACGACCTCACCAGCAAGAGCGTCTACACGCTCGAGCATTGCTCGCGTTGCGGCAAGCCGTTTGCCCCGCACAAGGAGATCGACTACGCCAAGCGCCTGCTGCAAAAGGCCGGCGGCATGGAGGCCGAGCAGGCCGCCCGCACCGTCGGTATGTGCCAGGAGTGCAAACGCGAGCTCGACGCCCTGCGCGCCGCCTCGGCCGTAAAGACCGGCAACGCGCGCGGCATGGCTGCCAACGAGACGCTTGCGTCCGGCGAGCCCCAGGGCCCCGGCATGGAGTACCTGGGCGGCCACGGCGTGAACCCGGAGTATATCGACCTCGAGCTCAACCCCGATGCGCCCGAGATTTCCGCCGGTCCGGCGCCGGTCGAGGGCATCATCATGGATTTTGAAACGAAGGAGGAGTAACCATGGCCGAACCCACGCTTTTGCCCGAGCGGCTCCAGTACCGCCCGACCAAGATAGAGCTCGACGAGAGCATCGAGAAGGCCAAGGCGACCCTTCTTAAGAAGATCAAGCGCTCGGTGTACGTCTACCGTGTTGACTGCGGCGGCTGCAACGGCTGCGAGATCGAGATCTTCGGTTCCATCACGCCCGTCTTCGACGTCGAGCGTTTTGGCATCAAGGTCGTGCCCTCGCCCCGTCACGCCGATGTACTGCTGTACACCGGCGCCGTGACGCGTGCCATGCGCATGCCGGCCCTGCGCGCCTTTGAGGCCGCACCCGATCCCAAGATCGTGGTGTCCTATGGCGCGTGCGGCTGCACCGGCGGCATCTTCTACGACAACTACTGCGTCTGGGGCGGCACGGACAAGATTCTGCCGGTCGATGTCTACATCCCCGGCTGCCCGCCCAGCCCCGCGCAGACCATCTACGGCTTTGCCATGGCGCTCGGTCTGCTTGACCAAAAGCTCCATGCTGAGACCACGGTGGAGGCCGCCGGCGAGCAGGCCGATATCCTGCACCCCGGCGTTCCGTACAAGCTGCGCGTTGCCATCGAGCGCGAGGCTCGCGCCATGAGCGGCTACCGTTACGGCCGCGACCTGGCCAATGAGTTTATGGATACGCTCGAGGGCGCGCCCAAGGGCGATATCCGCGGTGCCATGGCGCTGCTCATCGACAAGCAGGACGATCCGCGCCGCGTTGAGGTCTACTCGGCGCTGCAGGATCTGGTGCTGGCCGGAGGTCGCTAGATGGAGCTCACGGACCGCTCTGGTTACTTTGCGGGCCCCGGTATGCTCGGCGGCTCCTTTGGCGATGCCTCGCGCGCAAGCGACGAGGCTGCCGAGGGCGTCGCCGACCCCTGCCTGGGCCATGCGCCCGACCAGGTGGTCTTTTACGAGCTCACGCGTAAGTTTGTGGAGACCGAGGAAGACGTTCCCCAGGAGGCCTGCGACGTGCTGTACTACACGCTCGCCGTGGGCCACCACACCGGCGTGCTCGACTGCTTTGAGCCGCGCCTGTCGGTGCCGGTGAACGTGTTCTATACGCTTATCGACGCGCTGCCGGAGGGGGAGGCCAAGACCAAGTTCGAGGCCATCCGCTCCTTTGGCGAGTGCCAGCTCGACAAGGCGGCGGTGCCGTCGCTGCTCGAGGCCTGCGA
>CABSZR010000102.1 GCA_902482185.1 uncultured Collinsella sp.
GCTACAACACCATGCTCTCGGGCAACGGTGCCCAACTTTCGCAGGGCCAGCGCCAGCTGATCTCTATCGCACGCGCCGCCGTCGCCGATCCGCCGGCGATGATCCTGGACGAGGCCACGTCGAGCATCGATACCCGCACCGAGGCCATCGTGCAAGCCGGCATGGATAAGCTCATGGAGGGCCGCACGACGTTTGTCATCGCGCACCGCCTCTCCACCGTGCGCAACTCCGACGCGATTATCTGCCTGGACCACGGCCGCATCATCGAGCGCGGCAACCACGACGAGCTGATCGCCAAGCGCGGGTATTACTACCAGCTCTATACCGGAGCGTTTGAGCTGGAGTAGCTCAAAACAGCCCCAACGCTCCCAACGGAGTTCCCCGAGGGAGACGGGGTGTTTACTCCGTGCTCAAACATTCTCGCTTCGCTGCGAAACTGCGCGCGGAGCAAACACCCCGTCTCCCTCGGGGAGGTCCTACGCACACAGTCTTTTCTCGCAGCCTGAAAAGAAGTGGTGAGGCCCTGGCCGTTTGGCCAGGGCCTCATTTTGTAAGGAGTCAAAAAGCCCTATCCCAAATGAGCTACTTGAGAAGTTGGGCCATGGCGTTGACGAATTTTTGGACTTGGAGGGTTGGCTCGAGCGGATAGTGCAAAAAGACCGGCACCTCGCGGCCGCACAGGAACGGTACGCCCACAAAGGCCGGGTGCACCCCCGACCATGCGCCGCAGGTGAGCACCGCGTCACCCTTTTCCTCCGCCTCGTTAAAGAGCGCAAAGTCGAAGCTATCCACATCGATTACGTCCACGCCGCCGTCTGCCAAAAGATCGATACGCAGGCTGTCCATAGCGTCGTTGCCGTGGCGGAGCACGCGCAGACGCATACCCTCTAAGTCGGCAACTGTGATGCGCGTCTTGCGCGCCAGCGGGCTCGTGCGCGGCAGGTCGATATAAAACGGCACGTTAACGATGCGAAGCTTTTGGCAGGCGTCGCCCCAGCGTGGAGTAGAAAAACTCGACTGCACTACATCCACCTCGCGGCCCAAGCTGCGCATGACGGATTCGCGCTCGTCATAGAGGTCGCTTACCGGCACGATCTCAAATCGCAGCGATGGTTCCAGATCGTGGATGTCCGTCCACATCGACAGCGTTTGGCGCCCCGGGCACATCATCGACACGCCCAGGCGCACGGCCCCGCCATCGCCTGCCGCGCGTCGGGCACGGCGCAGCGCGTCCTCGGACTGCCGCATGATCGAACGTGCATCGTCCACCAGCAGAGCACCTGCCGGCGTCACCTTAACACCAGAATGCGAGCGCTCGAACAACGTGATGCCAAACTCGGCCTCGAAGCCCGACACCTGCTTGACGAGCGCCGGGGTCGACACGCGCAATTTTGCCGCCGCACGCGAGAAGCTTCCCAGCTCCGCGGCGGCCGATATGGCCTCGAGTCGTCGATCGTACACGTCAATCTCCCGTTTCCAGACGCATGGCAATGAACTGCCGAAGGGGGTCGTTTTGGCAGGTCACGCGCTCAATTGAGAAAAAACTGCATCGCACAGTATAAACCTACGGTTAACGCCATTCTAACAAATATGCAATTCACCTGCGCAAATGCAAAGCATACGATAACCAGCGAAAACCACGTGGGTCGGTTAATGGGAGCGACCCACCGGGAGGCACAAGAAGGGAAGTTCCTATGAGCAATTGGCTTAAGCTCGAGGGCGATGTCTGCGCCGTGACTGGCGCGCTCGGCGGTATGGGCGTCGAGATTTGCCGCGAGTTCGCCCGCAACGGCGCCAACGTCGTCCTGCTCGATCTGGACGAGGAAAAGGTCAAGGCTGCAGCCGCCGACCTCGCCGCCGAGTTTGGCATCCACGCCGAGGGTTACAAGATGAACGCCACCGACGAGGCCGAGGTTCAGGCCGCCGTCGACGCCACCATCGCCGACTTCGGTCGCGTCGACGTCCTCGTCAACACCGCCGGTATCCTGCGCTTCGCCGCCATGGAGGACCTGCCGCTCTCCGACTGGAATGAGGTCATCAACGTCAACCTCACCGGCTACTTCATCACCTCGCAGCGCTTTGGTCGCGAGATGATCAAGGCCGGCCAGGGCCGCCTGGTGCACATCTCGACCGTCGCCAGCCACTCCCCCGAGACGTTCTCGGGCGTGTACAGCTCCACCAAGGCGGGCGTCAACATGATGTCCAAGATGCTGGCTGCCGAGTGGGGCCCCTACGGCGTGCGCTCCAACTGCGTCGAGCCTTGCTTCGTTAAGACCCCGATGTCGGCCAACTTCTACGCCGACCCCGAGGTCGAAAAGAGCCGCAGCCGTCTGATCGCCACGCGCCGCATCGGCGAGGTCAGCGATATCGCCAACGCCGTCATGTTCCTGGCGTCCAAGCGCTCGGACTTTACCACCGGCGACGCCATCAAGGTCGATGGCGGCTTCTCCAATATGATGGGCGACCTCACCGCCAAGCCCGGCGGCCGTCGCGCCTATGCCGACAACTACCTTAAGAACAAGGGTGTCGAGCTCTGGTCCGATGAGTCCGGCGTCGCCAAGCCGACTGACCAGTAAACCAACCTGACAGGGAGGCCCCGCGGACACGCCCGCTCCTCCCCCGTATCGATTAGAAAGAGTCCAATGGCTTCCACCAACTCCAACAAGGGTCGCGCCGTCGTGCTTTCCGCCGCGTGCGTCACCATGTTCTTCATCAGCTCCATCGCGCTGTATTCCGTCGTGAGCAAGAACCTGCTCGCCGTCTACCCCGAGTGGTCGAGCGCCCTTACCTGGGCTTTCCCCGTCTTCCAGACCATCATGGCCGTGACGGGCATCTTCGCCGGCCGCATCTCCGATAAGATCGGCCCGCGCAACGTCGTGATCGCTGCCGCCGTGTGCTACGGCCTGGGCTGGTTCATGTCCGGCACCGTCACCGAGCCGTGGCAGTTCTACCTGTGGTTCTCGCTCGTCGCCGCCATCGGCAACGGCCTGGGCTACAACCCGGCGCTCACCACCGGACAAAAGTGGTTCATCGACAAGAAGGGTCTCGCCTCCGGCATCACCCTGGCCGCTTCGACCGCCGGTCCCGCCGTGCTGTCCCCGGTGCTCGCCTCGCTGCTCATCCCGAGCCTGGGCATCTTTGGCGCCCTCAAGGCGCTCGGCGTCATCTTCTTTGTGACGATCGCCGCCTCCGCCCTGTTCCTGAAGGCCCCCGAGGCCGGTTGGCTGCCCGAGGGCTTCGAGGCCCCCAAGGGCGGCGCGCATGCCGGCACCTTCGGTGACCTCACCCCGGGCGAGATGGTCAAGACCCCGCGCTTCTGGGTCCTCATCGTCACCTTCGCCTTTGCCGCCACCGCGGGCACCCTGCTCGTGGGCAAGGTTGCCTCCATCGCCGCCGTCCAGCTCTTCGCCGACCCCACGAGCGCCGCGGCCGTCGCCCTCGGCGGTGTGGTCGTCTCCGTCAACACCTGCGCCAACCTGGTCGGTCGTCTGTCCTTTGGCCAGATCATCGACAAGCTCGGCGCCTATAAGTCGCTGCTCATCAGCCTTGTCGTCACCATCGTCGCGCTCGTCATCATGTCGATGAGCTTTACGCAGAGCATGTTCTTTGTGGCGCTCGCCCTGCTCGGCTTTAGCTTTGGCGCCCTGCTCGTCATCTACCCGCCGCTCACCGGTGGCGCCTTCGGCACCAGCAACATCGGCGTCAACTACGGCATCATGTTTTTGGGCTACGCCGCTTCCACCTGGATCAGCCAGCCCATCACCGCCGTGCTGTATCACGCCGAGGCCGGCAGCGCCGCCTATCAGCAGTCCTTCTACGGCGCCATTGTGATCGCCGCCATCGCCGTCGTGCTCACCGTCTACATGATGGTCTCCGACAGCAAGAAGAAGTCCGCTTAGTTTTGCTTGACGCGGCAAGGGCCGCCCCCTTGCCGCATTCCATCGCCACCAGAATTAAGGAGTCGAAATGTCTGAGCTCAACCCCGTCCGCATAGCCGTTATCGGCGCCGGCGCCATGGGCCGCAACCACATCCGCTTTGTCACCGAGGAGCCCGAGGCCGAGCTCGTCGCCATCGCCGACGCCTTTGAGGGCGCCCGCGCCACGGCCGAGGCCGCCGGCGTGCCGTTCTTCACCGATCCCGCCCAGATGATGGACGAGGTCAAGCCCGAGGCCGTCATTATCGCCACCCCCAACGACCTGCACCTGGGCGTTGCCCGCGAGGCCATCAAGCGCAACATCGTGCCGTTGGTCGAAAAGCCGATCTCCAACGACCTCGAGGATGCCCAGGCCTTCGCCGCCGAGGCCGAGACCGCCGGCGTGCCCGTGCTCGTGGGTCAGCACCGTCGCCACAACCCCTTCGTCAACAAGGCCAAGGAGATCATCGAGTCCGGCGAGCTGGGCAAGCTCACCGTGTCGAGCTTCCACTACATGATCTATAAGAATGACGAGTACTTCGATGTCGAGTGGCGCCGTAAGAAGGGTGCCGGCCCGATCCTGGTCAACCTGGTTCACGACGTCGACCTGCTCCGCTACCTGCTGGGCGAGCCCGTTGCCGTCCAGGGTATGCAGTCCAGCGCCGCCCGCGGTTTTGAGACCGAGGACTCCGCCGTGGTCAACGTCCGTTTTGCCGATGGCGCGCTCGCAAGCATGACCATCTCCGACGCCACCGCCAGCCCCTGGAACTGGGAGGCAACCGCTCGCGAGGATCCGCAGTACCGCCCCTTCGACGCCGACGCCTACTTTATCGGCGGCACTAAGGGCGCCCTGTCGCTGCCCCACCTGCACCAGTTCTCCTACGACGGTGCCTCCAACTGGCACAAGCCGCTGCAGATGGAGATCCCGGCCGTGGACCCGGCGCTGCCGCACAAGATGCAGCTCAAGCACTTTGTGAAGGTCGTCCGCCGCGAGGTCGAGCCCGTCGTGACCCCCGCCGATAACGTCAAGACGCTCACGCTGCTTAACGCTATCAAGGAGGCCGCCGAGACCGGCCAGCTCGTCGAGCTGTAATGCCTTAAGAGCGACCGCGGCAGAAACCCCCATGCCGAACCCTTCGGTCCGCCACCAACAAGCCCCTCTTCTTTGCCCCGCGAGCAGCCTCCTGCCCGCGGGGCTTTTTGGTACCTTGCCGGCGATTTTTCTGGGACGGGGCGGCAAAAGTGGCTAAAAGAGCCCCGTCCCAAAATGACTACTTGGGTGGAGTGGCGGGTGGTATCCTTGGTAGCCCTGTGCTGCAAACGCACCTTAAACGCAAGGAGTCCCATGGATCTTATCGCCCAGCTCGCTCGCGAGCTCAACCTTAAGGCCGCCAACATCGAGGCGGCCGTCAAGCTCATCGACGAGGGCAACACCATCCCCTTTATCTCGCGCTACCGCAAGGAAGCCACGGGCGGCATGGACGACGTCGCCCTGCGCGCACTCGACGAGCGCCTGTCCTACCTGCGCAATCTTGAGCAGCGTAAAGAGGACGTCATTCTGCTCATCGACGCCCAGGGCAAGCTCACGCCCGAACTCGAGCAGCAGATTCGCGAGGCCACGCAGCTCCAGCGCGTCGAGGACCTCTACAAGCCCTACCGCAAAAAGCGCATGACCCGCGCGCAGAAGGCCCGCGAGGCAGGCCTGGAGCCGCTTGCCAATATGATCATCATGCAGGCCTCGGCCAAGGGCAGCGCACTCGACACCGCCGCGGCATACGTCAACG
>CABSZR010000103.1 GCA_902482185.1 uncultured Collinsella sp.
GCGACGGCGAGCACGGCCCCGAACACGCCGAGCGCCACGGCCAGCGCGCCCGCGCCGAGCGCCGCAAGGGCGAGCAGCTTCGCCGCGACGGCGCGCCCGCGCGAGGGGACCGCCGTGAGGTTGGCGAGGCGCCCGGCAGCGCGCTCCTCGTCCACGGCGAGCCCGCAGACGATGGCGGACATGAGCGGCATGAAGGCGCCGAGGAACTGGGCGTAGGCGTCCGCGCCCAGCGCCGGGTCCCATCGGGCTACGGAGAAGTACTCGCCGCAGGCAAGACCGGCTGCCAGGCCGCAGACGAGGTGCACCGCCGCGAGCGGGGAGCGCGCCAGGCGCAGGGCCTCGGAGAGCAGGGCCCGCGAGAGAGTCATGCGCGGCGTCGGGTCGGAGAGTCGTGTCATGGCCATCACCTCTCCTCGGAGCGCGCGAACCAGGCCGCGCCCGCCGCCGTGAGCGCGGCGAACGCGAGCGCGCAGACCGCAAGGCCCGCCAGTGTGAGCATGCCGTCCGCCGTGAGCGCCCCGCCGAGCGCCATGTCCGCCGCGAGCGGCTCGCCGCTCGGCAGCACGGGGATGAAGCTCGTGGGGATGACCATGCTCGCCGACGGCGGAAAGAGCTGCGGCAGCGGCACCAGCGACCAGGCGAACCCACCCACGAGCTGCGCGGCGAGCGGGCAGAAGATGCCCGCGAGCATGCCGAGCCGCGCCGTGAGGAAGAGCCCTGCGGGGATCATCCACGCCGCGGTCACCGTGTTGGCGAGCGCGCAGAGGAGCATCGTGAGCGTGCCCGCGGCCGTGAGGCCCTGCGAGGAGAACGCCGAGCCCGCGAGGTAGATGCCGAAGACCACGAGGTTCGAGAGCGTGCAGAGCGCGAGGCACCAGAGCGCCTTGGCCCACCAGGCGCGCCCGAGCGGGAAGCCCAGGCCCAGAAGCCCTCGCATCCGCGTGCGCGCGTCCGCCCGCGCGACGCACGCCACCACGAGCGAGAGAGTCACGGGCAGGAAGAGCGCGTACCAGTAGTTCCACGCGCTGAAGATCTGCACGCCCCGGTAGGGCATCGCGCCGAGCAGCGGCATCGGCAGCGCCATGAGCACGGCCAGGCGAACCGGTGCCGCGTGGCGCGACTTCAGGGCCTCGGCGCGCAGGCCCGCGAGCAGGCCGCCTTTCTCGCCCGTCATGCCGCCACCTCCCCGCGTGCTCGTCGCCCTTCCCGGCAGAAGCTCATGAAGAGTTCCTCGAGGTCCTGCCCGGGCCGAAGCGCATCCTCGTAGGCGAGGCGCCCCCCGTAGATGATGCCGATGGTGTCCGCCATCTGCTGCACCTCGGAGAGAATGTGGCTCGAGACGATCACCGTCGTGCCCGCCGCCGCGAAGCCGCGGATCTGGTCGCGCAGCTCCTCGATGCCGATGGGGTCGAGGCCGTTGGTGGGCTCGTCGAGCACGAGCAGGCGTGGCCGGGCGATCAGCGCCAGCGCGAGCCCCAGGCGCTGCCGCATGCCCATCGAGAAGCGCCCGGCGCGCTTCTTCCCGGTGTCCGCGAGGCCCACGGCGGCGAGCACCTCATCTACGCGGCTCTCGGGAAGGCCCAGCAGCGTGGTGCGCACGCGCAGGTTCTCGCGCGCGGTGAGGTTGGGGTAGAGCGGCGCCTCCTCGATGAGGCTGCCGATTGCGTAGAGGTCCTCGCGGCGCCAGGCGTGCCCGGCAAAGAGGATCTCCCCGGCCGTCGGCCGCAGCATCCCGCAGATCATCTTGAGCGTTGTCGACTTGCCGGCGCCGTTGGGGCCGAGCAGCCCGTACACCTCGCCCTCGCGGATATGAAGGCTCACGTCGGCCACGGCGTCCTGCGCCTGGTCGCCGCGGCCGAAGCGCTTGGTGAGCCCGCGCGTCTCGAGCATGTAATCCATGGGCTTATCCTTTCTCTTCCGGGCGCGCGGGCCGAGTCGCCGTGCCCGCGCGCCTTACCTTTCGGGTTCAACATCCATGGTGGGGCGCGTTTCTAACGAAGCCGTAACGGCCGTTGGGCTCTTTTGGTGCCAGCCCTTCTCGACCCGTACGCATTTGCTTAAAGCAACAACTTTCCCGATCGATGTAATCACCGAATCAAAACGTGTACACCAGCCACCAAAGATGCCGAAAAATGTCGCTTTTGGAGGCTGATGTACACAAATGCAGAATCCAGCGCAGCCCAGAGGCGCCCTCCACATGTCTGGACTCTCTATGGCTGCGCTGGATAGACATCGCCGGAACGGGTATAGTATCGAAAGTTTTGTCGTTAACCAGCGGGGGAGTCCTGTGGGCATCAAAAAGAAGATCAAAAAGGAGCTTATCGGCACTTCCGATTACCCGTCGAATAAGATCTTTACGATCTCCAATTTCATCACCTTTACGCGCCTGATCCTCACCCTGGCATTTCTGTACCTGTTTGTGACGGATAACAACCGTGTCATCGCCATCGTTATCTACGCCGTTGCCGCCTCCACCGACTGGATGGACGGTCAGATCGCCCGCATGACTAAGACGGTCTCGTGGCTCGGCAAGGTTATGGACCCCATCTGCGACCGTGCACTGCTGTTTACCGGCGTGTTGGGCCTGGTAGTCCGCGGCGAGCTTCCCATCTGGGTCTGCGTGCTCATCATTGGTCGCGATATCTACCTTGGTATCGGCACGCTCATCGTGCGCCACTACCACCGTCGCCCCATCGATGTCGTCTTTCCCGGCAAGATCGCCACGGCACTACTCATGACCGGCTTCTCGCTCATGTTGTTGGGCTTTCCCGTCGTGGACGGCTGGCATCTGCTGCCCGCCACGTTCACGGCATTCCCGGGCCTCAACGGCAGCTCGGTGCCCCTCGGCATCTTCTTTGTGTATGGCGGCGTCATCTTCTCCATGCTCACCGCTGTCATCTATTCCATTAAGGGAGGGTTGGCCATTAAACAGGCCATCGCGCATCCCGAGGACGAGGACATCGACTTTCTTAACCCCGAAATCGAAGACTAAGTCGTTGGGGTATGATTACGTACGGTTCATTCTTTGCGGCGTAGCCGCGTTAGATAGGGGTTGTCATGGACAACAAGGTTAACAATATGCCTCAGAACGATAAGACTGCGGACGCTACCTGCGTTTTCCGTGTTCCTTCGAGCGATGTCACCGTTCCCGACCTCATGGCCAACGTGCGCATCACCGCTCCGGTTCTGTCCATCGTCAAGGGCCCGCAGACCGGAGCTGCCTTTGAGCTCGAGGACGACGTGACCACCATCGGCCGCGATCCCGCGAACGGCATCTTCCTCAACGACATGACTGTCTCGCGCAGCCACGCACGCATTATTCGCGAGGGCCTGGGCGCCCGTATTGAGGATCTGGGCTCGCTCAACGGCACCTGGGTCGACGGCGCCATCGTCAACGGTGCTCCGCTGCACGACGGCTCTTCCGTTCAGATCGGTACGTTCACGCTCATCTACCACGAGAGCACGCCGGAGCGCATCGAAACCGGTGAGTAGGTAATGGCCGAACGCAACTATCTGAGTATCGGCCAGGTCGTCAATCTACTTCGAGGCGCATACCCCGATCTATCGAACTCAAAAATTAGATTTCTAGAAGATGAGGGGCTCATCACCCCTCATCGTACGCCTAAGGGGTATCGCCAGTACTCCAAGGAAGACGTTGACCGTCTCGAGGTCATCCTGCACCTGCAGAAGACCCGTTACATGCCGCTCAACGTCATTAAGCAGCGACTGGAAAACGCAACGGACCTGTCCACGTTGGCTTACGAGGTGGGTCTTCTGTCCGATGTTCCGCTTAAGACGGAGCCCAAGGAAACCAAGCAAAAGCTGCATCCCATCGAGACGATCCCCGACATGCTCGGCGTCGAGATTTCGTTTATCCGCTCCCTTGCCGAAAACGATCTTATCCGCATCATCAAGAGCCCGCAGAACCGCGAACTTGTCGATGGTCGCGATTTCCCGATTATCCGTTACTGCTCGGAGCTGTCGCGCTTCCACATTGAGCCGCGCAACCTGCGTCAGTACGTATCGTCGGCAAACCGCGAGTCTTCGATGTTTGAGCAGGTTCTCGTGAGCATGCTCGGCATGGATACTTCCGATGACGAGCGCGACGCCAAGCTCGAGCGCGCTTTTAAAAAGTTGCATGACCTCACCGAGGGTGTGCACACCGCGCTCCTTAAGAACCGTGTCTTTGAGTCGCTCAACGCCGTGGTCGAGGACGCTGACATCGATGCCCTCGACGAGGAGATTGCGCGTTCCGAATCCACCAAGGCTAAAAGCGATGGGGCAAGCGTCCCCGCGGTTGCCGCGCACGACGAGTCGCTCGTGCAGCCGTCCAAGGTCGTCGTCCCCTCGCATAACCCGTCTGCTAACACGGGTAAATAACCGCCGTTAACCCGGCAATCCATGAAAGGTCACCCATGTACGACTTCGAATCTCATATCGTCGATATCCCCGACTATCCCGAGTCCGGAGTCGTCTTTAAGGACATCACACCGCTCTTTGGCAATCCCGAGGCCCTGAAGGCCATGGTGGATGCGCTGACCGAGCATTTTGCCGACATGGGCATTACCAAGGTCGTAGGACCTGAGGCCCGCGGCTTTATGGTCGGTGTGCCCGTGGCCGTCGCCCTGGGTGCCGGCTTTGTTCCCGCACGTAAGCCGGGCAAACTGCCGCGCAAGACGGTCAGCGAGAGCTACGAGCTCGAGTATGGAACGGATTCTATCGAGATCCACGCCGATGCCATCAGCTCTAAAGATACCGTGTTGATTCTGGACGACTTGGTCGCGACGGGCGGAACCGTCGAGGCAACAGGTAAACTGGTGCGAGATATGGGCGCAAAGCTTGTAGGTTACGGTTGTATCCTTGAGCTTGCGTTTCTCAACCCGCGCAAGAAGCTCACGCCTTCTAACGAGGACGTTGAGCTCTTTAGTCTGGTAACGGTGGACTAGCCGCTACCCTTAGATACCGGAAAGGAAGCTTCATGCGCACAGCAAATACGCACAAAAACATGGCACGCTGCGCTGCTACGGCAACCCTCGCTTGTGTTTTGGGCCTGGGCCTCGCGGCTCCGGCCTATGCTGATACCGCATCCGACCTTGCCGCTGCTCGTACCAAACTCGAGCAGATTGGCACCCAAACCCAGCAAATTCATGAAGAACTCTCCGCACAGACGCAGGAGCTTGATCAGACTGCAGGCGAGATCACGCAAAAGCAGCAAGAGATTGCCGAGGGTCAGGCAAAGCTTTCGAGCTACGTTGCCGGTGAGTACAAGACTGGCGGTCTGAGTCTCCTTCAGGTTCTGACGGGCGTCGACGATCTGGGCGACATGCTCAACCGTCTGTTCTATTACGGCAAGGTTTCCGACAAGCAGGCCCAGACCATTCAGGATGTCAAGGACCTTAAGCAGCAGCTCACCGATAAGCAGACCGAGCAGGAGAAGAACGTCGCCGCGACGCAGAAGAAGGTCGACGAGCTCAATGCCCAGCAGGCTGAGGCCCAGAATGTCGTGAACTCCCTGGATTCACAGCTGCAGGCCGAGCTTGCCGCCGAGGCCGAGGCCAACGCCGCGCTGCAGGCTGGCATCAACGCCAGCACCGCCGAAAAGGCCACGGTGAGCAACGACACCGCCGGTACGACCGAGAACACCAACAATGG
>CABSZR010000104.1 GCA_902482185.1 uncultured Collinsella sp.
AGACTTGCTTGACCTTAAAGTCGCCCGACGCGAGCTCCTTGCGGAAGAGCTCGGCCACGGCCTCTGCGTCAAAGCCGTTGTTGTCGCAGCCCCAAGCGCCCAGCACGAGCTTCTCGCGACCCAGCTCGTCGCAGATGGCAAGCACAAAGCGAATGCGGTCGCGCAGGGCATCCAGCAGAGCATCGTCGCTCACGCGATACTCCTGGCGGGCGCGCTTAACGTTGGGCGCGGCGGCCACGATCACGTCGGCGTATGCATGCACGTGGTTGCGGTCGAAGCGCACCGCAGGCACCACCAGCGCACGGTTTCGGTAAAGCTCGCAGTTGATGTTGCGGCGACGGTTCTCGCCGTACCATTTGCGCTGCTTATCGAGAACGTTGTACAGATACGAATCGGCGCACAGCGTGGCCTCCTGGCCCAGATAGCCCTGAATATAGCCACCGCCCGGGTTGGTGAACGAGGCAAAGGCGAGCACGGCCATGTCGCAGAACTGCGCATAGCCACGACCGTTGTCCAAGATGGCCTGCGTGGCGGAGGCATCGAGCACGGTGACCTCGGGCAGAACCGGAGCGGGCTCCTCAGCAGGCGCGGACTCAGCTTCGGCGATTTCCTCGGCAGGCTCCTCGACGGGCTCGAGCGCTGCCTCGACCTCGGCAGCCTCCGCGCCCTCGACGTCCTCGGCAACCTGTTCTTCGGTGGCCACAGCACTCTGAACCTTGGCCTTCATCGCCGAGACAAAGCCGGCAGGCATACCGTCAAACTCGCGAACACCGGCAAGCGAACGCTCGATATCCTTGGCGCACGCTTCGGACACAGTTGCCACGTGACGCTCGGCGGCCTTGGCACGGGCCTCGCGCTTGGGATTGGGCTGCCCTGCGCGATTGGGTCTGCGGTTACGGTTCCTGTTGTCGACATCTGCCATACGTGGCCACCTTTCCTGTCGCTGCCGCTATCGGCTTTTTCCCATCCATGATACCCCGCCACGCACAAAAAAGACGGCCCCGAAGGACCGCCTTTCGCATCGATTTGCACGCACGGCAAGCACCGCCGCAATTCGCCACTAGTCGCGACGGCCGAGGATGTTCAGAATGCGCAGGAACACGTTGATAATATCCACGAACAGGTTAGAGGCCATAAGCACGGCGTTGGGCAGCGTAGGCGGCACCGTCGTGGCAACATAGGTGTCGTAGCCAATGAAGCCGGCGAACACCACAATCACGATCAGGTCGGTGATGGACTGCGAGACGCCCATAAACATCAGCACGATCTCGACCAGAATCGTGGCAAGCAGGATGCCAAAACCAATGCCGTACACACGCTGGAAGAACTTGGGGAAGGTCACGCCCAGCGCACCAAAGACAAAGGTGATGGCGGCCGTGGCGATAAAGGCAGTGTTGATGGTGGGCAGGTCGTAATTGGCAAGGCCAAACGACGCGGTCAGGCCAAAGGTACTCGCAAAGATTACGTAGCCCACAAGGGACAGGCCCACGGACTGCTTGCTGGCGGCGGCCGACATCATGACCATGCCGACGATGGTCAAAATAAACGAGCCAAAGACCAGCGGCAAGGCGGCGCCGCTCATCATCATGCGGGCAAACGCCATGGTGCTCGTAAAGTAAGCACCGGCACCCATGGCGCAAAAGCCCAAAAAGATCAGGGCAGACATGACAAGGTTGTACGCGCGCGGCGACATCTCCTTGGCACAGCTTGCACCGGTCCCGATGGGGCCGTTCTGATAGCCCTGGATATCGTTCATACTTCGTCCTTTCAAAAAGCGCACGACAGCGCCGTAGGTGACAAGATTCCTGCCATTGTACCCGAATGCCGCACGTCCTTACCTACGGCGCTCGCCCTCAAGCGTACGATCAAAGGCCCAGACCCACCAACGCATCACGTGTGCCTGCGAGCCGTCTGCCCGCTCGCGCGTCTGGTCCTCCAGATACAACTCGGTCGCGTGCCCGCCAAAACGCACCTTATATGTTGCCGTACGGATGCCGTGGACCATCAGGCCAAACCCAGTGGTCGAGATAATTTCGTCGATCGTAAAACAACGGCCGTCGACCCAGCAGACGGTGACCGGCACGACTTGTCCGCCCGCGAGGATGCGGGCCACGACGTCCACATACTGCTTGTGCACGCGTCGAGTTTTACCATCTGTCTGTCGATATTCCATGCCTCCTATTATCGAACGCATGTTTGCATATTGTAAAGCGAACAGGCTGTGGTTTTGGGATGTTGGGGCGCGCACGTGTCCTCATGGCGTGCTAGCAAAAAGAACACCCGCTGTCAACAGGGCAAATATTCAATGTTAGTGCCAAAAAATTCACTTCTCCCATCAGAACTCGGTAAAGAAACCCGCAGGAGGTGATACGATTTATCATGTTTTTGTAACGTGTCTGCAAACTTCGAGAAAGCCCATATATGGACGTAACGTTCTCAACCTTCCTCGGCCAAATTGTGTCGAACCCAGTCCTTGCCGTCACCGTGATCCTCGCGTTGGGCGCCATCTTCGTCAATGGATGGACCGACGCGCCCAACGCCATCGCGACCTGCGTCACTACGCGTTGCATGCCCGCCCGCGCCGCCATTCTCATGAGCGCCGCATTCAACTTCCTCGGCGTGCTCATCATGACGCACTTTAACGCGAGCGTCGCCAACACCATCTCACATATCGTCGACTTTGGCGGAAACAGCACCATGGCGCTCGCCTGCCTATGCGCGGCGCTGTTCTCCATCGTCGTCTACGGCGCCACAGCGTCGCGTTTTGGCATCCCCACCTCGCAAAGCCACAGCCTTATCGCCGGCCTGACCGGTGCCGCCATCGCCCTCGGCGGTGCGAGCAGCGTCAACGTCCACGAGTGGATGAAGGTCATCTACGGCCTGGCGCTCTCCATCGGCCTGGGCTTTGTCATGGGCTGGGTCCTGTGCAAGCTCGTCTCGATTCTTTTCGCCGCCGCCAACAGGCGACGTGCCAATGTCTTCTTTAAATATGCTCAGATCGCAAGTGCCGCGGCCATGAGCTTTATGCACGGCGCGCAGGATGGACAGAAGTTCATCGGCGTGCTCTTTTTAGGCGTGGCCTTTGCCAGCGGCCAGACGAGCGTCGGCGATGCAGGCATCCCCATCTGGATTATGCTGCTGTGCTCGGCCACTATGGGTATCGGCACCAGCGTGGGCGGCGAGCGCATCATCAAGTCCGTCGGCCAGAGCATGGTCAAGCTCGAAAAGTATCAGGGCTTCTCCGCCGACCTGGCGGGCGCCGCAAACCTGCTGCTTGCCACCCTTACCGGCATCCCCGTGTCCTCCACACACATCAAGACCTGCGCCATCATGGGCGTCGGTGCCGTCAAGCGCCTCTCAGCCATCAACTTCGGCGTCGTCAAAGACATGATGTTCACCTGGTTCTTCACCTTCCCCGCCTGCGGACTCATCAGCTTTGTCATGGCCAAGCTGTTCATGATGTTCCTCTAGTCAAACCGAACGTCCATCCGGACCGCATTACTTCGCCCACCCGTCTTCGCCTCGAAAGGACCCACTCATGGCAAAGAAACCCGATTCGTTCTACTTTGACAACTACGTCGCCTGCGCCGACCTTGCTGTCCAGGCCGCAGAGTTGCTCATCAAGATTTTTGAGAACTTTGATCCCGCGCAGATCCACGGCATGCTCGAAGAGATGCATGCGATTGAGCATGCGGCCGACAAGAAGCACCATGAGCTTGAAGACGCCCTGCTCACGGCCTTTATCACCCCGCTTGAGCGCGAGGACCTGGACCTGATGAGCTGCTCGCTCGACACCGTGCTCGACCGTATCGAGGGCGTAGTGCAGCGCGTCTACTTCACCAACATCCAGAGCATCCATCCCGATGCCATCGTGATCGCCCACAAGGTGACCGACGCCTGCCGCGCCATGAAGGACCTGATGGTCGAGCTGCCCAACTACCGCAAGTCCAAAACGCTGCGCGAGCTGGTCATCCAGATCAACACCATCGAGTCCGAGGCCGACGAGCTCTATATCAACGCCATGCGCAACCTGCACGTCAACGGCAAGGATCCGCTCGAGGTCATCGCCTGGCGTGACGTCTACGCCTTCCTGGAGTACTGCGCCGACTGCTGCGAGAACGTGGCCGATGTTGTGGATTCGATTGTCATGAAGAACAGTTAATTGGGGGTACGTGTCCCACCGGTCGCGGGCCCGACCACTAATACCTTTTTCACTCCGGCTGCAAGCAGAGTCGTTCAAAAGGTATTAGTGGTCGGGCCCGCTCCCTTACGTACCACCATTGGGAACTTTGGCTGAGGGGTTGAGCGTGGTGGGGCCTTTGCTGTGATGACCCTTGATTGCTCGGGGTTTTACTTTGGTATTCGATGAGCGATTGGCTGATTGCTGCTTTGGGTACTGTTTGGGTTACTTTGGGTTTGTTTGATTTTTAATTGTTGGAGGACTTATATGTCTTATTTGGATCTGGCTCGGGGTCGGTATTCTTGTCGTGAGTTTGAAGATCGGGCTGTGGAGCAGGCTGTGGTGGATGCCATTGTTGAGGCTGGGCGTATTGCTCCTTCTGCTTGTAATAATCATCCAACCCGTGTGATGGTGTTGGATACGCCTGAGCTTCTGGAGAAGGCTGCTGCTTGTCAGCCTCGGTTTGCTCGTGATGGGTCTATCTTTGGGGCCCCGCTTGTCTTCCTTATTTGCAGCGTTACCGATGATGCTTGGGTGCGCCCGTACGATCAGATGAATTCCAGCGAAATCGATACGTCCATCGTGTGCGATCAGATGATGATGGAGGCCACCGAGCAGGGCTTGGGAACGTGCTGGGTATGCCATTTTAAGCCAGAGGTGGCACAGGAGCAGTTCAATCTGCCCAAGGGCGTTTATCCCTATCACATGCTTGTCTGTGGCTATCCTGCCGACCACATCGCCGATCCCGAGCATCGCGAGGCCCGCACCATTCCCCTCCCCGACTTCCTCCTCAAGTAGATTTTTGGGACATGCCTTAAAACCTACCCTTGACCGCTCACCCGTTCGCCGAGTTCTGCGCTACCATGTGCAAGGCTCGGTTTTTTATGTTACGCACCCCGGCACAGTCATAAAAAAGGACCCGCAAGCTGCGGGTCCTTTCTAGGCACTAAATTGTAGGCCGAATGTTAGTCCAGGTCGTCGGCAGCAAAGTTGTCGATCGGGGCGAAGGGATCGGCCACGGGGACAACCGGGTCAGCGACGGGCAGCGGCTCGGCGGGAACAGTCACCGCAGGAGAAGCGGCAGAACCGACCGGCGTGGAGGCCATAAGGTCGGACGGGAAGGAATTCTGCGCATCGTCCATGAAGTGCTGGATGAGCTTGAGGTACTCGGCCTTAAACTCCTCACGGGAAGCCTTAAGACGGTCGATCTCCTCAAGCTCGGCCTGCTTCTCGGTCAGGGCCTGACGGATGACCTCGCGGGCCTTGGCATCGGCTTCGTTGCGGATGCGCTCAGCGTTCTCGTTGGCGTCGTTGACAATGCCCTCGGCGGTCTGCTGGGCAGCAATCAGCGCAGCGGAGATCTGG
>CABSZR010000105.1 GCA_902482185.1 uncultured Collinsella sp.
GCCTCGACCTGCCCGCGCGGCACGGCGTTGACACCGGCGCGGAAAATCTCGGCCAGTACGCCGGCTGCGGCGAGCGCGACGGGAAGCGTGAGCATCCAAAACGACGGCAGCGCGATCTTGTACTGGGGCAGCACCAAAAAGAAGAAGTAGATAAACAGCAGGCTCGGCACGCCACGGAAGAAGTCGGTAAGCACACGGCAGACCAGCTGCAGCGGCTTGATGTCGCTCGTGCGGCCGAGCATGAGGGCGAGGCCCAGTACCAGCGCGATGGCGCCAGCGGTGAGTGCGACTTTAACGGTGCCCTCAAAGCCGGCAAGCAGGAACTTCCAGGTGGTGAGGTGCGTAAAGAAATACCAATAGTGGACCGAAAGCTGACCGGTCACATAAAAGCGCTGCAACACGAGGACGACGAGCGCGGCGACGGCAACAAGCGAGATAGCGGTGCCGATGCGAATCTTGGCGCGCATCTTGGGGCCGGGAGCCTCGTAGAGCGCATCGCGCATGGTGAGCGCGGAGGTGGAGTGCTTGCTCATCGGAGGATCCTCACCTTCTTATCGATGTAGTTGCCAATGTGGCTCACCACAAAGGCCGTGCCCAGGTAGCCGAGCGCCGAGATAAAGAACGCGGCGACGCCGCCGAGCGAGCGCGTGTTGATGTAGCTCACCACGCCGGTGAGCTCCTGCGGTTTAAGCGGCACCTGGCTGCCGAGCGCGGTGGTGAGCATGACGGCGATAAAGAGGTTCGTCATGGGCAATACGCTTGAGCGCAGTGCCTGCGGAATCACGATCTTGGCGAGGATGCGATTGAAGCTCATGCCCAGCGAGCGGGCGGCTTCGACCTGACCGACGCCGACGGTGTTGATGCCACTCATGAAGTTCTCGGAGCCAAAGGCAGAACCCAAGAGCACTGTGGCGACGATAACGCAGGTACGGTAGGGCAGGACGACCTTGAGCGGCGGCAGCGCGTAGACGACGATGATAAGCAGCGCGATGCCGGGGATGTTACGGAAGACCTGGACATACAGGTCGCCAAAGACGCGCAGCGGCTTGAGCGGCGACACGCGCATCACGGTGACGGCGACGGCCAGCACCATGGCGATGGCAAACGACTCAAGCGTCATGCCCCAGGTTGCTAGCAGCGCGTCGATATAGTTCTGGCCATAGAGCGACCAGAGCTCGGAGAGACTCATGCGGACCTCCCGCCGATAAGGAAAGGGGCTCCCGTGTGTACGGAAGCCCCGACAACTCAGTGAGGAAACAGTTTACCGCAATAAAGCGCATCATGCGTTTCCGTATGGTTTCGTTGCGGCCGTTACCAGGCTCGCTGCCTAGGCGCCGATCTCGGGCAGCTCGGGAACATTGGTGTCGCCCGTACGGTCGCCGATGCAGATCTGCCACAGCTCGGTCCAGGTGCCATCGTCCTCGATCTTCTTAAGGAAGTCGTTGACAAAGGCGACGCCGTCGGAATCGAGCGGCAGACCGATGCCATAGGGCTCCTTGCTGCCGAAGGGCTTGCCGGCAATCTTGTACTTGCCGGGCTCGCGGACCAGGGCGCTCTGCTGCATGTTGTTGTCGATGACGTAGGCGTCAACACGACCCTGCTGGAGTGCCTGGCGGGCCTCCTCGTCGGTCTTGAACTCCTGCTGGCTGGCCTTGGGGGCGAACTCCTCCAGGATGGCGGGACCGTTGGAGCCGGACTGGACGGCGACGTTCTTGTCGGCAAGGTCGTCGACGCTCTTGATGTCGTCGTTATCGGCGAGCACCAGGATGGCCTGCTGGGTGTAGTAGTAGGGGCCGGCGAAGGAGACGAGCTTCTTGCGCTCGTCGGTAATGGTGTAGGTGGCAAAGACAGCGTCGACCTGGCCGTTCTGCAGGACGGACTCACGCGTGTCCGAGGTCACCTGGGTGATCTCGACCTTGTTCTCGCCCAGAATGTAGTTGGACAGGAGCTGTGCGATGCCGGCGTCGAAGCCGCGGGTCTGACCGTCTTTCTCGTTGAGGAGGGAGAAGAGCGTGGAGGTCTGAACGCCACCGATCTTAAAGACGCCGGCGTCCTTGACGGCCGTCGCCCAGGTGCTGGCGGCGATGGCGTCGTCATCGGCCTTGGGGCCGTCGTTGACGAGCTTGTCGAATGCCTTGGCGTCGAGCGTGGTGGAAGCCTCGGTATCATTGGAGCTCTTGGAGGAGCCGGCGGCGGAACCCTTGTCGGCCTCGGCGCTGGTGTCGGAGCAGCCGGCAAGACCAAGGCCGGCGACGGTTGCGAAGGTGGCGGCAACGAAGCCGCGGCGGTCGAGAACGACCTGCTGGGAGAGGTTCTTGCTCATGGTAGAACACCTTTCTCAATAAAATCCCTAGCGGTTGAGTAGAGTTATACCCTATCGCGCTCAAATGGGTCAACACGAAATAACTCAGAAACATACTTACCTTATGGGTAATTCTACCTACCAAAAAGGGACAGGCACCTTTGTGGTGGTTCTGGCCGGTGCAGCGGCATGCCTTACTGTTCTGTCTCAATCTGTAACATCTGCAGCCGTTTTTGCCGAGTAACTGTTACAGATCGAGATTTTCTCTTCAGGGGAATTCGAATGTCTCAATCTGTAACATCTGGACGGCCAAAAGGTCTCTATCTGTTACAGATTGAGACAAAGGTCAGGGACTAAGACGTCTTGTCTCGATCTGTAACAGTTAGACGGGAATTCGGGCCCTAGATGTTACGGATCGAGATAATTGAGCTGTGAAAACAAAAACCTCCGCAGGGGTGCTTCCCTTGCGGAGGTTTTCTTACTCGTTGAGTAGTCTCACGGCTTCGGCGGCCATATTCTCGACCGTCATGCCGTTCTGCGCGAGCAGTTCGTTGGGGTCGTAGCGGTCGGGGAAGCCCTTGGCGACGCCGAAGGTACGCGTACGCAACGGCGTGCATGCCAGATAGCACGCCACGCGTTCGCCCCAGCCGCCGTCCAAGATGCCGTCCTCGAGGGTGATGACAACGCGATGCTCGGCGGCAAGACTGTCGAGGAACTCGCGGTCAAGCTCGGTTGCAAAGCGCGGGTTGACGAGCGTGGCCTCGATGCCGTACTCGGCAGCCAAGCGGTTTGCCACGCGCTCGCCCAGCTCAAAGAAATCACCAAGCGCAAGCACGGCCACATCGCGGCCCTGACGTACGACGTTGTAGCGCGCGACGCCGTAATCGGTGCCCTCGGCGGGCGCCAGATCGGGACGGCTTACCAGGCCGATGCCCGGTACGCGGATCGCCACGGGATGCTCGCGGTGGTCGAGCGACCAGCTCAGCATGGACAGATATTCCTCCATGCAGGCCGGCGCCAAGTAGTGCATGTTGGGAAGACCGCCCAGCATGGAAATATCAAAGAACGAGAGGTGCGTCTCGGACGTGGTGCCAAAGATTGATGCACCAAACACCAAAATGGTTGCGGGGGCGTCGTTAAGGCACAGGTCGTGCCACAGCTCGTCGTAGGCGCGCTGCAAAAACGTACCGTACACACCAAAGACTGGCTTGGCGCCCGAGCGCGCAAGCGCGGTGGCAAAGGTCACGGCGTGTTCCTCGGCAATGCCCACATCGACGAACTGTTTGCCGGCGGCAGCGCGAAGCTCGGGCGTAAAGCCCATGATGTAGGGTGTGGCGGCCGTGATGCCCACGACCTGCGGATCGCGCTTGATGGCAGCGCTGAGCGCCTCGCCCGTAATGTCGGCATAGGTGCGCGGCGCAGGCTCGCTCGGATGGCCCGGGCAGAGCTTGCGTCCAGTTGCCATGTCAAACGGACCCACGTGATGCCAGTGTTCGGGGTCGCTCTGGGCCGGCTCAAAGCCCTTGCCCTTGGCGGTGGAGACGTGCAGCACGATGGGGTGATCGATATCGCGCAGTTCCTGCAGCGCGTCGACTAGGGCCAACACGTCGTTACCGGCGTCCAGATAGCGGTAGTCGAGCCCTATCGCGCTGAAAACGTTGCGCTCACAGGTGCCGTTGCTGGCGCGCAGCTCGGCCAGATTGCGATACAGGCCGCCATGGTTCTCGGCAATGGACTGGTCGTTATCGTTGACGATGATGATCAGGTTGCTATCGAGTTCGGCGGCATTGTTAAAGCCCTCAAACGCCAGGCCGCCCGAAAGCGATCCGTCGCCAATGATGGTGATGACGTTGTACGCATCGCCCGCCAGGTCACGAGCGTGCGCCAGGCCGCAGCCCAGGCTCACCGAGGTCGAGGTGTGGCCCATGGCGAACAGGTCGTGCTCGGACTCGTCGGGATTGGCAAAGCCAGAGGCCTCGCCATAACGCTCCGGATCGATATAGGTGTACGCGCGCCCGGTCAGCGCCTTGTGGGCGTAGGTCTGGTGCGAAACGTCAAAGACAATCTTGTCGATAGGGGAGTTAAACACGCGATGAAGCGCAACCGTAAGCTCAACGACGCCCAGGTTGGGGGCAACGTGCCCGCCGACGGCGGCGGAGCTTTCGAGGATGGCGTGGCGAATCTCGTCGCAGAGCTGCGGGAGCTCGGCACGATTAAGAGCCTTGACGTCCTCGGGCGTTGTCGTTTGCGTAAGCAGCATCGTTGTGGGTTACTCCATGCGAATCGTGCGCCGGCACTCCCTCGGCCGGCACAATTGCACAAGACAGTCTCGCACATTTTGGCGTTTGATATGTGACGGCGGCGCGGTAATTCGCCAACTGGTGGGGCAAAACGTTTTGTCCGATGCCATACTGATGTGTTCCATGATGTTTTTATCGATTGTGCACAGGCCGTGGCTTGTCGCCGTGAGTCGCTGGAAGGAGGCAGCATGTCCGATACCGTTCGTGCCGAGAAAATCGCGCACGAGGTCGACTATGCCGCCCGCCAGCTGGCCCAGGCGGGCCGCTTGGACCTGACGCACGAGTTTATCCAGCATGGCGACGTGACGGTCTATGCACATGTGACCTCGGTGGCGCGGGCAAGTCTGTCCTTTGCCGAGCGCCTGAGCCGCGTCGGTGTCTCGGTCGACCGTGCCTCGTTGCTGCGCGGAGCCCTGTTACACGATTATTTTCTCTATGACTGGCACGATCCCGACCCGAGCCATCGACTGCACGGATTCCGGCATCCATTTTTTGCTCTGGCGCGTGCCGAGGAAGATTTTGAGCTGACGTCGCGCGAACGGAATATTATCGTGCGGCATATGTTTCCGCTGGTGCCGGTGCCGCCGACGTGTCGCGAGGCATGGATTGTGTGCCTGGCAGATAAATGGTGCGCGCTGCGCGAGACGGTCGCCGGCCGCCTGCCGCGCAAGGACGAGGCAGACGATGGCGTGAGTAAAGCATCGAGCGAGAAGAGGAGAGGGTAGACGGTGGGGACCGCGATTGATATGGCGTTTGGCGGCGCGACGCTTGCCGCCTGTCCGCTTTCGGCACTGGTGCTCTCGTTTGCCTTCTACGGGTTTTGCGGCTGGGCATGGGAATCGAC
>CABSZR010000106.1 GCA_902482185.1 uncultured Collinsella sp.
CTCACGCGCGATGCCATGGCAAAGGTCGAGGAGACCTATGATGGCGGTCGCGCAATCGTCGTGGGTGGCGAGGGCTGGCACGAGGGCGTCAAGGGTATCGTAGCTAGCCGCCTGACCAACCGTTATCACGTGCCGGCGCTGCTGTTCTCGATCGAAGACGGTATCGCGCGCGGTTCGGGTCGCTCGGTGGGCAAGGTCAACCTGTTCGACGCCGTAGAACGCTGCTCCGACCTGCTGATTCGTCGCGGCGGACATGCCGGTGCGGTGGGTGTGACCATCGAGGCATCCAAGCTCGATGAGTTCCGCCGTCGCCTTTCCGTCGTGTTGTCCGAGCTTCCCGCCGAGGACTTTGAGGACACCGACGAGGTTGCCGCCACGGTTGACCTTTCCGAATTGAATATCGAGACCATCGAGCAGATTTCCCGTCTTGAGCCGTTTGGCCAGGGCAATAAGGTGCCGCTTCTGGCCGCCGAGGGCGTGACGATGTGCAATCGCGCCGTGGTGGGCAAAACCGGCGAGCACATGCGCTTTGTGGCGACCGATGGCGCCGCGAGCGTGCCGGCCATCATGTTCCGCGTGCCGCAGATCGATAAACTCATCAATTGCGACAGTGCCGTCGACTTGGTGTTCGAGGCCGTTGCCGAGCATTGGCAGGGTCGTGTGAAGCCCAAGCTCATGGTCAAGGATGTTCTGGTCCGCGATACCACGCTGCCCAGCGTCGACGATCCGGCATGCGAGCTTCGTCGTGGCGTGCAGCCGGCGGATTCCGGCCTGCGCTTGGAGTCGCGCAAGCGCGAGACGCTCGCCCAGCTTTCCTATACCGAGCTCACGCGCTCGCTTATCCATAGCTTTATCGGCTCGAACCAGCCACATCGCGCGCAGGTCGAGGCGCTCGATGCCCTGGCCGATCACCAAAGTGTTCTGGCCGTTATGGGAACGGGGCGCGGCAAGTCGCTCATCTTCCATGTGCATGCCGCGCGTGAGGCGGTGCTTCGCGGACGTTCGAGCATCTTTGTCTATCCGCTGCGTGCGCTCGTTGCCGACCAGGCCTATCACCTCTCGTCGACGATGGCAGCGCTCGGTATTGGTGTTGGCGTGCTGACCGGCGAGACCGTGGAGGCCGCACGCGATGATGTGTTCGCCGGCCTAGCTTCGGGCCGCACCGGTATCGTGCTCACGACGCCCGAGTTCCTATCTATCCACCGTGACCGCTTCGCACGTTCGGGCCGCATCGGCTTTGTCGTTATCGACGAGGCGCACCACGCCGGCCTTGCCAAGGGCGGCGACCGCAGCGCCTATCTCGACATGCCCGATATCCTCAAAGCCCTGGGCGACCCGGTCGTTATGGCTGCGACGGCCACCGCGACGGCTCCGGTCGTGGCCGAGCTTGCCCGCATGCTGCCGATCACTCGCACGGTGGTCGACGAGACGGTGCGCGAGAACCTGCGGCTCGAGGACGACCGTGATCTTGCAAGTCGCGAGAACCGTTTGGTGTCGATTGTGGCGACGGGGGAAAAGACCGTCATCTACGTCAATTCGCGCGACCAGTCCGTGGCGCTCGCCAAGACGTTGCGCAAGCGTGTGCCCGATTGCGCAACCCATATCGCGTTCTATAACGCGGGGCTTGCGCGTTCCGATCGCCGTCGCGTGGAGGAAGCATTCCGAGACGGAAGCCTCAGCTGCATCGTCTCGACATCTGCCTTTGGCGAGGGCGTCAACCTTCCCGATATTCGCCATGTCGTGCTCTATCACATGCCGTTTGGCGGCATTGAGTTTAACCAGATGAGCGGCCGTGCCGGTCGCGATGGCCAGCCCGCCGTGATCCATCTGCTCTATTCGTCGCGCGACGCCCGCATTAACGAGCGCCTACTCGACTGCTATGCGCCCGAGCGCGACGAGCTCGTCACGCTCTATCGCGCGCTGCAGACCATGTGGCGCTCCAACCGCGGCAAAACCGGGGACGATTCCTTTAGCGCGAGCGATATCGACATCGCACAGATGTGCCTTGCCATCGATGCTCGCACGCCGGTCGACGAGCGTTCGGTGGAAAGCGGCCTGGGAATCTTCGAAGAGCTTGGTTTTTGTCGAGTTTCGGGGTTTGACGACACCCGTCGCATCGCGATGGCCGAAAACCCCGGCCGCGTGCAATTGAGTAGGTCAATTCGCTATTTGGAGGGCTTGCGCTCGCGCATGGAGTTTTCGGCTTTCCGGAGCTGGGCGCTCGATTCGTGCGCTTCTGATATGCTAGCCAAAGTTAACCGCCCGATCGTACCGCGGGCCTAGGGGAAGGGGACCTCGATGGATGCCGCAGCCCGTACCGCCCATGATTCCACCCTCCAGCCGTTTTCGGAGATGGAGCACTATAAACATGCCGATGAGCTGCCGCCCGAGATTATGGCGGACAGCTACGACAAGCTGGAGCGCCTGTGCCTCAAATATATGAATGAGGACGACTTCTCCAAGGTGGAGCAGGCCTACTGCTTTGCCGCCGAGAAGCACTGCAACCAAAAGCGCCGCTCGGGCGAGATGTACATTAACCATCCCGTCGAGGTTGCCATCATTTTGGCCGATCTCAAGATGGACTGCGATGTGGTGTGCGCCGCGCTGCTGCACGATACCGTTGAGGATACAGAGACCTCGCTTGCCGATGTTTCCGGCCTGTTTGGCGATACGGTGGCCGAGCTCGTCGATGGCGTGACCAAGCTCACCAACATCGAAGTCGACAGCATGGACGAGAAGCAGGCCCTCACGCTGCGCAAGATGTTCCTCGCCATGTCCAAGGACATCCGCGTCATCATCGTTAAACTTGCCGACCGTCTGCACAACATGCGAACGCTGGCAGCCCTGCGCGAGGATCGTCGCCTGTTTAAGGCTCGCGAGACCATGGACGTGTATGCGCCCCTGGCCGACCGTCTGGGCATGAGCTCCATTAAATGGGAGCTCGAGGACCTGTCCTTCTTCTACCTTGAACCCGACGCCTACCAGCGCATCGCGCGCATGGTGGCGGAGTCGCGCGAGGTCCGTGAGCGCTATCTGGCCGAGACCATCAAGACACTCACCGACGAACTCAACCGCATTGGCCTGGAGGACTTCCAGATTAACGGCCGTTCCAAGCACTATTGGTCCATCTACCAAAAGATGAAGCGCAAGGGCAAGGAATTCTCCGAGATCTACGACCTGGTGGCACTGCGTGTCATCACGCATTCGGTGCGCGATTGCTACTCCACGCTCGGCGCGGTGCATACGCTGTGGCACCCCATGCCCGGTCGCTTTAAAGACTATATCGCCATGCCCAAGGTCAATAACTACCAGTCGCTCCACACGACGGTCATCGGCCCCACGGCCCGTCCGCTCGAGATTCAGATTCGAACCTACGAGATGCATGAGCAGGCCGAGTACGGCATTGCCGCCCACTGGCTATACAAGAAGTCGGGCGGATCGTCTGCTTCCAAGACCAATGACGCTCAACGTTTGGACGACCAGATCAACTGGCTCAAGCATTCGCTCGATTGGGCTGCGTCTGATGAGATCACCGACGCCAAGGAATACCTGCATTCGCTGAAGGTCGACCTCTTCGATCAGGAGATCTTCGTCTTTACGCCCAAGGGCGAGGTCATGGCGCTTCGTGCCGGCTCCACGCCGCTCGACTTTGCCTATGCCGTTCACACCGAGGTGGGAAACCATTGCGTCGGCGCCAAAATCAACGGTGCGGTGGCTCCGCTCACGCACGAGATTAAGACGGGTGACCGTGTCGAGATCCTGACTAACAAGAGTTCCAAGCCGTCGCGTGATTGGCTCAAGATCGTTAAGACGCCTTCCGCCAAGTCAAAGATCCGCCGCTATTTTGCCGCTGCGACCAAGGATGACGACGCTGCTGCCGGCCGCGATATGCTGGCCAAGGACCTGCGGAAGCGTGGCTATGGCATTTCTACGCCGCGTTCGACGCGTGCGCTCAACGCCGTAGCGGAGCAGTTTAACTTCAAGCAGCTCGAGGACCTGTTTGCCGCCGTCGGCGCCGGCAAGGTTGCCCCGCGCGCTGTGGGCAATAAGGTCGAGCAAATCTTGGACCCCAAGCCCGAGGAACAGCTCACCAAGGCCGAGGCTATCGCCGAGGTCGTGAAACAGCCTGCTCGCGGCTCCAACCGCAAGCCGCAAAAGCGCGGCAAGAGCGCAAGTAACGGCATTATCGTCAAGGGCGAGAGCAACAGCGGCCTGCTGGTCCGTCTGGCTCATTGCTGCAACCCCGTGACGGGCGACGACATCGTCGGCTTCATCACGCGCGGTCGTGGCGTTTCGGTACATCGCGCCAACTGCCCCAACGTCAAGGGTCTTATGGAACATCCCGAGCGCATGATCGATGTGGAGTGGGACGGCGCTGCCGACACCCTCTTCCAGGTCGAGATCGTGGTCGAGTGCCTGGACCGCATGGGCCTGCTCAAGGATGTCACCATTGCCATTGGCGATGCGGGCGGCAATATCCTTTCTGCCGCTACGTCGACCAACCGCGAGGGTATTGCAACCCTGCGCTTTATGGTCGAGATCTCGGACGCGAGTGGTCTGGATCCGCTGCTGGCCTCTATCAGCAGCGTCGACTCGGTCTACGACGCGCGCCGCCTGATGCCCGGCGAGGGTGGAGCCCAGCTTAAGCGCCGCGTTTAGTCGCGACGAACGTGCCACATTATCGATATTCGCTACACTCGAGGCATCGTTTGATGCCTCGAGTTCTATAGAGAGGAGAGGGACATGAGTGCTGTGTCCTTGGATTTAACTCCCAAGGGATCGGTCGAGATTGAGACGCTCGTAAACGGTCCCATTCAGACCAATAGCTATGCTGTTATTTCAGACAATGAGTGCGTGATTATCGACCCCGCATGGGAAGGCGAGCGTTTGGTGGAGCATATTCGAGCCGAACATGCCGGTGTACGCGTGCTTGGCGCCGTATGCACTCATGGCCATGCCGATCATGTTGGTGGTGTTGCCGGCGTGCGAACCACCGTTGGCGAGGGCTGCCAGTATGAGCTGTGTGCCAAGGATGTGGCGGTGCCGCATACGAACATCGAGGAACAGCGAGCTATGTGGTGCATTGAGACGCCCGATCCCGGGGAGCCGACGCGCCTGCTCGCCGAGGGCGATACCATTGAGGTGGGCAATATCTGCCTGCAGGTGATCGAGACGCCAGGGCATACGCCGGGCGGGATCGTCTTGTTTGCTGCCACCGAGCAGGGGAACATTGCCTTTGTGGGCGACACACTATTCCCGGGCAGCCACGGCCGCACCGATCTTTCTGGAGGAGACGAGGCGGCGATTCTGCGCTCGCTCTCCAAGCTCGCCCGGCTTCTCCCGCCCGATACCGTTTGCCTAACCGGCCATGGCGATTCGACCACCATGGCACGCGAGCTCATGCAGAACCCTTTCATGCAGATATAGCTTTATAGTCAGCTT